>SFDP01000007.1 GCA_004558185.1 Lachnospiraceae bacterium
ACCACGATATGCGAATATTTTGCAGGATTGTGGGAGTACGAAGTACGTAACAATCCGTAGGTATCATAGTTAGGGGCTTTTGACCCTAACATCATATAACTATTCATTATAAAGCAATTTTGAATGGATTGGCGCTCGTAAGGGTGAGGATACTGAATAGTGACGAGAATGGATGTGAAGGAGAGACCTCTTTGAAATTTAAAACAAGATTATGGATTACCTTCGTGACGATTATTATTTTGCCGGTTATTTTGACAACAATTGCCTTCGGGATAATCAGCTTTTGTGTAATCAGCAGTGAGGGGAAAAATTATGGTATCGAAATTCAAGATTATAGTATGCTTTCGGAATCCATATCCTCTTTCGGAGAGTTGACGGATGAGGCCTTTTATAAGCTGAGGGCACAGGTAGAGCTGGATCCGGGGCGGTTTTTAGATACGAAGTATCTGAATAAGGTTAATCAGGAAATAGAGAGCACTTCTTCTTATCTGATCGTCAGAAAGGATGAGCAGATTTATTATACGGGTAATGAAACGGCCGCAGAACAGATCTTTGATCGATTGCCGGAATATGGGAACAGCTATGATGGGGTTGATGCAAGCTACTACTATCGTGATATGCAGAAGCTGGTAAAGCAGATTGATTTTGTATTTCCGGATGGCTCCTTGGGCAGTATTTTTATTGTCACAAAGGTAAGCAGTGTGGTATCCAAGCCCTTGATCGTATATCTCTTTGCTTCGATTGTATTGATTCTTTTGTTTACCAGCATTATGCTGACCCAGTGGATTCGCAAGGGAGTATTTTTGCCTTTAAGCGAGATGAATGTGGCAATGCAGCATATTGCCAGAGAGGACTTCGACTATGTACTGGAGCGAAAACCGGATGATCAGGGAGAAATGGGAGAGCTGTACCAGAGCTATGAGGATATGCGTCTGAAGCTGAAGGAGTCCAAAGAGGAAATGCTGCAGAATGAAAAACAGAACAAGGAGCTGGTGAGCAATATATCCCATGATTTAAAGACACCCATAACCTCAATCAAAGGGTATGTGGAGGGAATCATCGATGGTGTGGCAGATACGCCGGAGAAAATGGAAAGGTATATTAAGACCATCTATACGAAGGCCTGTGATATGGATCGGCTGATCAGTGAGCTGACCTTTTACTCCGGTATTGATTCGAATCGTATTCCCTACCATTTTCATTGTATTAATTTGACGGATTATTTTAACGATTGCGTAGAAGATGTGGGGCTGGAGCTGGAATCAAAAAATATCCAGCTGAATTATACCAACCTTTTAAGTCCTGATACACAGATTATTGCCGACCCTGAACAGATGAAGAAGGTGATCAACAATATTATCGGAAACAGCATTAAGTATATGGATAAGGAAAAAGGAATTATTGATATCCGTCTTTTGGAGGATACAGACTCTGTACGTGTAGAAATCGAGGATAATGGAAAGGGAATAGAGGCTAAGGATCTGGGAAATATATTTGAACGGTTTTACCGTACTGACGCCTCACGCAATTCCTCCCAGGGAGGCAGCGGCATAGGACTTTCCATTGTGAAAAAGATTATAGAGGATCATGGAGGGTATATCTGGGCCACCAGCAAAGAGGGAGAAGGCACCTGTATGAATTTCGTGATACGAAAATACAAGGAAGTTAAAAATTAGTGTAACGGCTTCAAATGGAGGGAAAGATGAGCAAAATTTTAATTATTGAGGACGAGGTTGCAATTGCAGATTTGGAAAAGGATTATCTGGAGCTTAGTGATTTTGAAGTCACTATAGAGCATACCGGGGATGAAGGGCTGAAGAAGGCTCTGGAAGAGGAGTTTGATTTAGTGATATTAGACCTGATGCTCCCGGGGATGGATGGCTTTGAAGTGTGTAAGCAGATTCGGGAGAAAAAGGATATCCCTATTTTAATGGTTTCGGCTAAAAAGGATGATATCGATAAAATCCATGGTCTGGGTCTGGGAGCAGATGATTATATGACTAAGCCATTTAGTCCAAGCGAACTGGTTGCCCGGGTGAAGGCACATATGGCAAGATATAATCGCCTGGTAAATACCAATCAAAAAAATAACGATATCGTGGAAATACGGGGGATTCGTATAGATAAAACGGCCAGAAGAGTTTATGTGGATGGAGAAGAGAAGAATTTTACCACCAAGGAATTTGATCTGCTGACCTTCCTGGCAGAAAATCCCAATCATGTATTCACTAAGGAAGAGCTGTTCAGGGAAATTTGGGATATGGATTCTGTCGGTGATATTGCAACAGTAACGGTTCATATTAAAAAAATACGTGAGAAGATCGAGAGCAATTCCAACAAACCTAAGTATATTGAAACTATCTGGGGTGTGGGGTATCGGTTTAAGGTCTAGAAAGGGAGAGCAGAGGTGAATATCAAGCTGGCATATGAGGACGAGCATATTTTGGTGTGCGTTAAGCCGTCAGGCATAGCTACACAGACAGCAAAAACGACAGTTCAGGATATGGTAAGTCTGATCAAAAACTATCTGGTGCAGAAGGGCGCTTCAAGAAATCCCTATTTAGGTGTGGTACATCGTCTGGATCAGCCGGTCAGCGGCCTTCTGGTTTTTGCGAAAACCCAAAAGGCGGCAGCAGCTTTAAGTAAACAGCTGCAGGGAGAAGCGGCAAACAAAGAATACTTGGCTCTTTGTTTGGGGCATTTACCCAGCCCGGAGGGAAAGCTGATCCACTACCTGAAAAAGGACAGGATCTCCAATCAGGCAGTGATGACAGGGGCTCAGGACAAAGAGGGAAAATATGCCGAATTGAGCTATCGGGTGGAGGAGCAACGAGAAAATTCCTCTCTTCTCTCCATTCGACTGAAAACGGGACGGTTTCATCAAATCCGGGCACAGTTTCTGGCAGCAGGGAATCCTTTACTGGGAGACAGAAAATACAAAACGGAAGAAAGTGAAAAGGAATCCCTCAGACAGCAGATTGGCTCTGTGGCTCTATGTGCCAACGGCTTAAGCCTTATCCATCCTATTACGGGGAAGCAAATGAATTTTACACTAGACAGGGAGGATTTACCCCTATGGTACAAAAGAGGAAGGGAAATGTAAGAAAAGGATTCAGATTGCCGGAATTGAATATTCTTCTTTATCTGTTTGTTATGCTGGGGGTATTTCCTCTGTTTTTTCTCAAGCAATATGAAAAGATCGGAACATTAAAATACACCCTATTCTGGTACAGCTCTCTGATTTTTCTGGGAATAAGTGCAGCCATTATTGCGGTTAGAGGCGTTATGGCGCTGGCAGGAGGAAAAGGCCATCCCAATATCATATCAGTAGGAGGAAAAAGATACTATGTTTTGCAGCTTTCCTTTGTGGATAAAGTTATGCTGGCCTATGGAGTCTGTGTAGGGCTTTCCTTTCTTTTCAGCGAGTTTAAAGAATTTTCCCTGAAAGGGGCTGAGGGATGGGAAATGGGCTTGTATGCCCAACTGATCTTTTTAGGTCTGTACTTTGTGCTGTCCAGATATAAAATATGGATAAAGCCTGTGTTGGCTGTCCATTTTATATCCTCGGGACTGGTATTTTTACTGGGAATATTGCATCGGTTTGATGTAGACCCCCTGGGAATGTACACCGGCTTAACCATTTTGCAAAAAAAAGAATTCTTATCTACTATCGGGCAGGCTACCTGGTATTCCAGCTATGTCTGCACCGTATTTGCGTTGGGGCTTCTGGTCTTTTATTTCAGTGAAAGCTCCCGGCTTCAGTTGGGGGCAGGGATATATACGGTGCTTAGCTTTGGTACTCTGGTGACTCAAAACAGCGACAGCGCCTTTCTTGCCATAGGAGCAGTTATGCTGCTGTTAGGTTATTTTTCCTTAAATCAGTGGGAACGGCTGGTACGCTTTTGGCAACTGATGACCTTTCTTTGGGGAACCTTCGGGAGTATGGGTATTCTGCAGCGAATTTTTGCAGACCGGATGATCCCCCTGGATTCACTCTCCCTGTTCTTTTCCCAGAGCTTATTTACCTGGATATGCTTTGTTCTCTCACTGGCAGTATATGTGCTTTTGGAAAGAACGAAAGAAGACAGGAAAGAAAGGCTGCTTGTGGCAATCAAAAAAGGCTATCTTAGCTTTTTAATCCTTCTGGCAGCAGCAGTGGGAGGAATGATTCTATTTATTTTTCTGAATACTAAAGGCTATCTGCTGGACTGGTTTGGTTATCAGTCAACCAATTCCTACTTGTTTTTTGATGACCACTGGGGAAACAACAGAGGCTCCTCCTGGATGCTTACCTGGCAGCAGTTTTTGCAGCTTCCTTTACTGCATAAGCTCTTTGGAGTGGGGCCGGATGCTTTTTCTGCATATCTGTACAGCGTGGAGGAAAGCAGGATATTTCTGCAAAGCTTATGGGGGAATCTCAGACTCACTAATGCCCATAACGAATACTTAAATCATTTGTTCTGCTATGGTCTGTTTGGCCTTACAGGCTGGCTGACTGTACTGATTGGAGGAGTTTGCTACTTTTTCAGGAAAGCAAAGGAGAAGCCCTATGTTATTGGTTTTGCGTTGTGTATAGCGGCCTATGGCTGTCATAATTTTTTCTGCTACCAGCAGATTTGCTGTACTCCCTTTCTATTCATACTGATAGGGATGGGAGAAGGTTTGACAAAATGGGAAAAATCACCTACTATCATAAGGAATAATGATAGCAGAAAGGCGTAAAGCGCTTCGGAATGGAGGAAAAAATGGCAGATAAGGACAACAGAAAAAAGGTAGAGGCCATTACATCGATGGAGGTAGATTTTGCTCAGTGGTACACCGATGTGGTAAAGAAAGCAGAATTGATCGATTATACCAGCGTAAAGGGCTGTATGGTGATTAAGCCTGCAGGCTATGCGATTTGGGAGCTGATCCAGAGCCAGTTGGATCAGAGATTTAAGGAAACGGGTGTGGAGAATGTATACCTGCCTATGTTTATTCCGGAAAGTCTTTTACAGAAGGAAAAGGATCATGTGGAGGGCTTTGCACCGGAGGTGGCCTGGGTGACCTATGGAGGACTGAACCCTTTACAGGAGAGACTGTGTGTAAGGCCTACCTCAGAAACTCTGTTTTGTGATTTTTATAAAAATGATATTCAGTCCTACCGGGATTTGCCAAAAGTATACAATCAATGGTGCTCTGTAGTACGCTGGGAAAAGGAAACCAGACCTTTTCTGCGTTCCAGAGAATTTTTGTGGCAGGAAGGGCATACTGCTCATGCCTCTGCAGAGGAGGCCGAGGAAAGAACGATTCAGATGTTAAATGTATATGCTCAGTTCTGTGAAGAGGTTCTGGCTATGCCTGTCATCAAGGGAAGAAAGACAGATAAGGAGAAATTTGCAGGTGCAGAGGCGACTTATACCATTGAGGCACTGATGCATGATGGTAAGGCGCTTCAGTCCGGTACCAGCCACAACTTTGGAGATGGCTTTGCAAAAGCCTTTGGAATTCAGTTTACGGATAAGGATAATACCTTAAAGTATGTCCATCAGACCTCCTGGGGCATGACTACCCGGCTTATTGGTGCCATTATCATGGTACACGGGGACAATAACGGTCTGGTTTTACCGCCCAAGGTAGCGCCTGTTCAGATAATGATCATTCCGATTATGCAGAAGAAAGAGGGTGTACTGGAAAAAGCAGAGGAATTAAGGAAGCGGCTGGCGAAAGTGGCAAGAGTAAAGGTAGATGACAGCGATAAGAGCCCCGGCTGGAAATTTGCCGAGCAGGAAATGCGGGGGATTCCTCTTCGTGTGGAAATAGGGCCTAAGGATATTGAGGCCGGAAAATGTGTAATTTGCCGGCGAGACAATGGGGAAAAGCTGGAAGTTGCATTGGAAGAACTGGAAGATACAGCAGAAAGGCTCCTGGTGCAGATTCAGAAGGATATGTTTGAACGGGCGAAGGCTCATCGGGAGGCCAGTACCAGCGTGGCCATGAATCTGGAGGAGCTGGGGCAGCTTCTGGATACTAAACCGGGCTTTGTAAAGGCTATGTGGTGCGGTGAGCAGGCTTGTGAGGACAGGATAAAGGAACAGTTTGCTGCCACCAGTCGGTGTATGCCGTTTGAACAGGAGCAGCTTTCGGATACCTGTGTTTGCTGTGGAAAACCGGCAAAGAAGATGGTCTATTGGGGCCGGGCATATTAAAAGGATAAAAGGGATAAAGTCATTGTAGCGTTCCCATATTATGGGAACGCTACAATAATGAAAGGAGATAGAGAGGGATTAAACATAGGCATAATCCCATACATTAGTCTTATGGAAGCTTTCCTCATTGCTATAGGAAAGCTGTTCCACAAATCTATCATGAAACCTGGCATATTCATTCCAGGCAGAATTGTTTTCCTCAGGGTAATCTGTTTTTTGTTCGGGTGTATATGCAGTCATTGTTACCTCTGTTATTCTAAAATGTTTTCGTTTTGTCGGGTTATAGCCTTATCAGCTAAGTTGTTTATAGTATAAAGGAGAAATGTGAACTCCCTGTGTAGGGTTTCTAAAAGAAGGGTGAGAATTCTTAAGAGATTCTAAAAGGAATCTAAAATGATGGCAGAAAGGTTGAAAGGAGGGGCTGAATGAAAATTGATCTTCCACAGGATGTGAGATTTATTCTGGAAACAATTCGGGAGGCAGGCTATGAAGCCTATGTGGTGGGGGGCTGTGTGCGGGACTGTCTTCTGGGAAAAAAGCCGGTTGATTGGGATATTACTACCTCGGCTCTGCCTCATCAAATCAAGGAGATATTCCCCAAAACCATCGATACGGGAATACAGCATGGCACGGTGACGGTAATGCTCTATGGTGAAGGATATGAGGTGACCACCTATCGAATCGATGGAGAGTATGAGGATGGAAGACATCCCAGGGAGGTGGCTTTTACCGGCAATCTGCTGGAGGATCTGAAACGCCGGGACTTTACTATTAATGCTATGGCTTATAATGAGAGACAGGGCATAGTGGATGCCTTTGGAGGAAAGAAAGACCTTGAGGAGGGAATCATCCGCTGTGTAGGAAATGCGCTCAGCCGTTTTGAAGAGGATGCCCTGAGATTGATGCGGGCAGTGCGCTTTTCTGCCCAGCTGGGCTGCCGGATAGAAGAAGAGACGGCTGCAGCCATGAGAAAAATGGCACCCGGCCTGGCGCAGGTCAGTGCAGAGCGGATTCAGGTGGAGCTGATTAAGCTGTTGACCTCCGCACATCCGGATTATTTAAGGATAGCCTGGGAAAATGGTCTGACAAAGGTTTTTTTGCCGGAATTTGATAAGGCTATGGAAACTCCACAAAATCATCCTCACCACTGCTATTCGGTAGGGGAGCATATTCTTCACAGCCTTATGGCTGTGGAAGCGGATAAAGTGCTTCGGCTGACCATGCTTTTACATGATATAGGTAAGCCCGGGACTCGCCACCAGGATGAAAATGGGATAGATCATTTTTATGGACATGGGGATTTGGGTGAAAAAATGGCAGTGGCTGTTTTAAGACGGTTGAAAATGGATCGTGATACCATAGACAAGGTATCCAGACTGGTAAAATATCACGATCTTCGGCCAAAGCCTGTTCCCAAGGTGATCAGAAAGGTCATGGTGCAGGTGGGACCGCAGATTTTTGAGCGCCTTTTGAAGGTGCAGAAAGCCGATATTCTGGCTCAGGCGGTCTATAAGCGGGAAGAAAAGCTGGAAGCATTAGAGGCCATAGAAAGGGTGTATAAAGAAGTGGTGGAGGCGGGCGATTGCCTGAGCCTTAAAGAAATGGCCATAACAGGAAAGGATTTACTTGCGCTGGGAATGCAGCCGGGTAAGGAAATGGGCGCTGTCCTAAACCGGCTCTTTGAGTATGTATTGGAAAATCCTGAGAAAAATCGTCGGGATATCCTTCTTTCTCTTGTACAACAGCAGAAATAAGTTCATCACTGCGAAACCTAACTCTATTTGAGCAATATTACAAGCAGAACTTGCGATATGTACCGGGTTAGTGTGAAAAAGCATCATAAAAACCTTTTTTCTCTCATAAGATAGCCTATGACTTAAAGCCAGGGGAATGAGGAGGGGAAAGGTATGAATGACAGAGCTGTCAGTGTGCTGGAAAAATACGACATCGAGGTGCTTCGTTCCTGGAAAGGGCGGGGCGCTATTCTTTGTGAAACAAAAACAGGAATAACAATCCTGAAGGAATATAAAGGCAGTGGAACAAGACTACTTTTACAGCAAAAGCTGCTGCAGGAGATTAAAGAAAATGGTTATCCCTGGGTAGAGGAGATTCTTCCGGCTAAAGATGGAGAGCTGCTGGTGAAGGATGAGGATATGGTTTCCTACTATTTAAA
This sequence comes from Lachnospiraceae bacterium, assembly GCA_004558185.1. Taxonomy (GTDB): domain Bacteria; phylum Bacillota; class Clostridia; order Lachnospirales; family Lachnospiraceae; genus SFDP01. The sequence goes on from SFDP01000007.1 coordinate 8,362, forward strand.
AAGCTACAGCCAGGGAAAGGAATGTAACAGCAAGGATATAGGAGATTGTGAGGAGGCGCTGAGACAATTAGCCATATACCATCAGTCAGCCTGTCTGCCCAAGCTGGAGGAGGGCTGCAAAGTCAGTCGGTTCCCGCTGGAGGAGGAAATGGAGAAACATACCAGAGAGATGAAAAAGGTACGGAAATTTCTGAAAGAAAAGGGGCAAAAAACGGATTTTGAGCTGCTTCTTTTTCATCACTATGATTTCTTCTTCGAAAAAGCCGGCGAGGTTCTGGAAGAAAGCCGTAAATTAAAATCTGGCAGAGAGACAAAAGAAGCTCGATTATTTTGCCATGGAGATTTTCAGCATCACAATATATTAATGAATGAATCAGGAGTCTTTTTGATCAACTTTGAGAAATTTGCGCTGGATAGTCCAACCAGAGATTTAAGCCTGTTTTTTAGAAAAATCATGGAAAAGAATAACTGGTCAGGGGTATGGGGACAAAGGATGCTGAGAGCCTATGAAAAGCAAAGGCCGTTATCAGCCGAGGAACGGTTGGATTTGTATTATCGCCTTTCCTACCCGGAGAAATTCTGGAAGATTATTAATTTCTACTATAATTCCAGTAAGGTGTGGATTCCGGCAAAAAATCTGGAGAAACTGGAGAAGCTGCTGAAGCAGGAGGAAGAAAAGAACCGTTATCTGGAACAAAATTTTAGACAATGGGTATTGCAATAAGGAGAAGACTTTCCGTATACTGTGTAAGAGGCCTTTATTTAACGTAACAGGAAGGAAGTGGATTAGGAGGTACTATGTACAAAAGAGAGAGGAAGAGGAGCAAGCTGCTGATTCTGCTTCTGGGCTGCGTAATTTGCCTTTTGGGCTGCGGCAACAGGCAGAAGGAGGAGCAGCAGGTACAGCAGGAAGCAGAAAGCCGGGTAGCCCTGGCACCGGGTGCCTATGACAGTGGGGACTCAGCTATTTTGGTGAAAAAAGAGGAAGAGAAGAATGAGCTTACCTTTTTTAATTTGCTCAAGGGCAAGAAATATACATTAGAGTATGACGGCAGCTCCCGCTTTTACGACAAATATGGCTCTGCTGTCTCCTTGAGTCAGCTTTCGGAAGGAGAGCTGGTCGAACTACGCTTTCTCAAGGAAAAGAGGAAGCTGGTCAGCGCTCAGGCTTCCGATAAAATATGGACAATGGATGGCGCAAGCAAATTTGATTTGGATATGACCAACAGAAAAATCAAAATCATGGAGGAATGGTACGATCTTTCCGAAAATGTGCTGGTTTTTTCTGAAGGGAAACAGGTCGAGCTGATGGATATCAATGCTCAGGATGTTCTGCAAATACGAGGTGTGGATCATACAATATACAGCATCGTCATTGATAAGGGGCATGGTTATCTGCGTCTGACAGGTGATGAATATTTTATTGGCGGCTGGATAGAAGTGGGACAGAAGATCATCCGGCAAATTGAAGAGGATATGCTTCTGGTGATACCGGAAGGCAGCTATGAGGTTTTTCTTTCACATAGTGGAATAGAAGGGGTTAAGGAGGTTGTAATTAACCGTAATGAAGAGACCCGGCTGGATGTGGGAGATATTCGAAAGGATGATCTGGTAAAATACGGGAATCTGATTTTTACGGTAGAGCCTTCACAGGCCAGTGTTTATCTGGATGGAAAAAGTGTGGATATTACTCGGACAGTGAAGGCAGAATATGGTCTGCATCAGATTCTGGTTAAGGCAGAGGGCTATGAAACGGTGATTCAGTACATCAAGGTCAGCCAGAGCAGTGCCAATGTTTCCATAAAGCTGGATAAGGAAAAGGACAGAACCGTATCCGGCAACAGTGCGGAAAATGCCGCCGTAATACCGATGATCTCGGGCAATTCCACCACTGCCGGCAGTACGGTCAGCGGAAACGGTACAGTGTCAGGGAATACAGCCACAGGCAGCACCACCGGCTATAAGGTTAGGATTGAAGCTCCCGTGGATACAGAGGTTTATGTGGATGGAAGCTATATAGGAATAGCGCCCACCAGCTTTGCCAAGAAGGCGGGAAGCTATGTGGTAACCATCAGGAAAAATGGTTACCAGGCCAGAAGCTACACCATTGAAGTCGATAAGGAAGAAAAGGACATCAGCTTTTCTTTCTCGGATTTAATCCCCTTGGGCGGCACTGTCTCCGAAAATGGGCTAAAACCCTAAAAAGCCTTGACAAATCAAGGAAAAACGTCTATATATAGATGTAGACGTTTTTAGCGTACTAACATTCAGTTAGAGGAGGAGTTCACAAATGAACAAAACAGAATTAGTAGCAGCTATGGCTGAGCAGGCAGGTTTATCGAAAAAAGATGCAGAGGCAGCATTAAAGGCTTTTACTGACGTTGTTGCAGATGAATTAAAGAAGGGTGAGAAAGTACAGTTAGTTGGTTTTGGTACTTTTGAAGTATCTGAAAGAGCAGCTAGAGAAGGAAGAAACCCTCAGACTGGTGCAACGATGAAAATTGCGGCTTCCAAGGCTCCTAAATTTAAGGCTGGTAAGGCTTTAAAGGACATGGTTAACGCATAGTTTGCTCTGAACGAAAAAGAGCTGTCATACCGGAAAGGCTTTTGATAGACTGAACAGTTGACGAAGGTTTTCCGGTGTGACAGCTTTTTTTAGCATAGAAGGAGAAGTATGAGATTAGACAAGTATTTAAAGGTATCCCGTCTGATTAAGAGAAGAACGGTGGCCAATGAAGCCTGCGATGCAGGAAGAGTGCTGGTCAATGATAAGCCGGCTAAAGCCTCGGTAAATGTAAAGGTAGGAGACAGAATTACCATTCAATTCGGAAATAAGGAAGTGAGGGTTGAGGTTTTGGCCGTGCAGGAAACGGTAAAGAAGGAGCAGGCAGGAGAATTATTCCGATATCTGTAATAATCAGCCCCTCCCTTTAATATAATGTATAAAGCTGCTTGAAGCAGCGGTGCTGCCCGGGCAGCAGAATGAGAGGGGATATGGAAGATTTAAGCACAGGGAGCAAGGGACAGCATAAAATGGCAGTAACGGGAAGAAAACTATGTAACCTTACCGGAGTTGTGGATGCCATTTCCTTTGACTTAAGCGAGATTCTCTTGGAAACCGAGTTGGGGATGCTGATGATCAAGGGCAGTGACCTGCACGTGAAGCGGCTCACATTGGAAAAGGGAGAGGTGGACCTGGAAGGAAGAATTGACAGCCTGACCTATTCTGACCACACGACTCTGGCAGCAAAGGGGGAATCCCTGCTGGGCAGATTGTTTAAGTAGGGGCTTAGATGGCAGGAAATATTCATTGGGAATGGAGCTTTTTGCTGTTGACGATACGGCTGGGGATGGGGATCACCCTGGGCTACGATTGTCTGCGGATTTTTCGGATGCTCATTCCCCACCGCCCTTTTTTTGTTTCTCTGGAGGATCTGTTTTTCTGGCTGGGCTGTACAGTAGCTATTTTTCAACTGCAATTTGAGCAGAATAATGGAATCAGCAGAGGCTTTTCCATTATGGGACTTATTCTGGGAATGCTGCTTTACCACTGCCTCATTGGGAAATGGCTAATAAAATGGGCAGAATTTCTGACAGGCTTTCTGAAAAGAGGGTTGACGAGATTAAAGAAAATCTTTAGAATAGTATTATGTAAACAAAAGAAATATTCCGGATGCTTAAGGAGTAGATATGGCAAAGCGAAGATTCCGAGTACGAAAGAAAAGACAGAACCGCATAGGAATGACACTGGTTTTAACCGTGCTGCTGCTTCTGATGCTGGTGGTTTCCTACAACACCAGACAGATGAAGGAAAAGCTGGCCGTCTATCAGCAAAAGGAAAGAAGCCTCACCGAACAACTGGAGGCAGAAAAGGAACGAAGCGAGGAGATTGAAGAATTTAAAAAGTATACCGGAACCAAGAAATACATAGAGGAAACAGCACGAGAAAAGCTGGGACTGGTGTACGAGGATGAGATATTAATTAAAACAGAGGAATAAAGCCGATTCTTAAGCCGGGAATCGGCTTTTTTCTTTTATTCAGATTCCAGAGTTTGACAAAAGGTGCAGACAAAGTAGGGTAGAATAAGGGGAGATTAAAGGATTGCCAAAGGAGAATATGAAAATAGGAGGTTAAAATGAAAAACAGATTGGATCAGCGTGGCCAGGAGGCCTTTTATTTATTGGAATATGAAAAAAAGAGGATGCAGGATTGTGCCCTTTCACTGAACAGTCTGGCTTCTGCTTTTATGATTCATGGAGAAAAGGAAGAGAGCCGGGAGGACAGGCAGACTCTTTTATGGGAAAAGAGGATGGAAGAAAACCGGCAGCTTTTTTCGGGTCATTTGCAGGAAATGGCGGAGGAGATTAAAAAAACCAGTCGGGAATCGGTAAGAATCATTCGCCTGGGAAGAAGAAAGGAAAAGCAGATAGCACGGATGCTTTGCCTGGAGGGTCTGGTATTGGATGACTTTTACCTGCTAGAAAAAGGAAATGGGAAAAGAGAAGCGGTGGCCAGTCTTCATTTAGCACATAGAATAAAAAGAAACCAGGTCTGTTCTGCAGAGGAGGTGGCCGGATTTCTTTCGGTGCTTTTGGAAACGAAGCTGGTATCTACAGGCCGGCCGCCATTTTTTGTTACAAAAGATACTCAGACCATGTATTTTCAGGAGGAGAGCCGTTTTACCGTACTTACAGGATTTGCCAGAGCCGTTAAGGAAAAGGAGAAAATCTCCGGGGACAACCATAGCTTTTTCGAAACAGCGGAGGGAGAGTTCTATGCCTTGCTGTCGGATGGAATGGGTTCCGGCAGTAAGGCCTGTGCGGACAGTGAACTGGTACTGAATATGGCAGAGAAATTTTTATCCTCCGGGTTTTCTGAAAAACGGGCAATGCAGTTTATTAATGATGCGCTGATCGTAGGTGGTGAAAACCAAAATATGTCTACTATGGACCTTTGCCGGATCAATCTTTATACAGGAGAAGCAGATTTTCTGAAGATCGGAGCAACCTCTTCCTTGATCAAGAGGGATGGTGATGTAGAGGAGCTTCCGGCGAACAGCCTGCCGTTAGGAGTCTTTTCCCATTTAGAACCCTGCAGAAAAAGGCGTCGGCTAATGGATGGGGATTATGTTTTTCTATTCAGTGATGGAGTTACCGACAGCTTTCACACAGAGGAGGGAAAGGAATTTTTGAAACAGCTGGTTGCAGAGATTCCTTACCGCCATCCGGGAGAGATGGCGGGGTATCTGATGAAATATGTGATTCAGGCAGCTCAGGGGAGGATTCGGGATGATATGACGGTACTGGTCATTGGTGTATGGGATAATCAGAATGAGGAAATTTTAACGGATAATTGATTTTTAGCCATCATATATGGTACGATGCACACAAACAGAGCCTGCACCGGCAGGATGGAGAGCAGAAAGAAAAAATGGTAAAGAAAGTATTTGAATTTATGGAACAACAGCATATGCTGGAAGAAGGAGATAGGATAGTAGCAGGCGTTTCGGGAGGAGCAGACTCAGTATGCCTGCTGCTTTTACTGTTAGAATATCAAAAAAAGGTACCCTTTCAGCTTGCCGCAGTTCATGTAAATCACCAAATTCGAAAAGAGGCAGGGGAGGATGCGGCTTATGTAGAGAAACTGTGCCGAAGCCTGGGAGTTCCTTTTTTTCTTTATGAAGAGCCGGTGGCCTCCCTTGCGGCAAAAGAAAAGCTGTCGTTGGAGGAAGCCGGCAGAAAAATCAGATATGGAGCTTTTTACAAAACCCTATCGGTATGGGAATCCCAGACAGGTAAAGAGGGAAAAATTGCAGTAGCCCATCATTTGCAGGATAGTGCGGAGACTATGCTGTTTCACCTTTTCAGGGGAACAGGGATTTGGGGGCTTGCCGGAATCCGCCCTGTTCGAGGAAGGATCATCCGGCCTATGCTTGTGCTTGACCGAGAAGAGATTGAAGGTTATCTCAAAGAGAGGAGGATTGGCTGGTGTATAGACTCCACGAATGAAGAGGATACTTATACCAGAAATAAGATTCGAAGGCATATTTTGCCCTATGCGGAGCAGGAACTGGTAGCCGGCGCTACTCGTCATGCAGCCCAGGCTGCAATGGACATGGGAGAGCTGACAGATTATGTGGCTATTCAAAGAGAAGAAGCATTGAAGCAATGCTGTATTTGGGAATCTGATTATTCGGAAGGCTTTGACGAAAAAAAGAGTATAGGTCTTAAGCTGGAGGAATGGAGAAAGCTGCCCTGTTTTATGCAAAAGCAGGTGCTTTTGTGGGCTCTGGAACAGGTGGGACAAGGACGAAAGGACATTGGCCGTATACACGTCAGCGGATTATTGGAGCTGGCAGACAAGGAAGGATATAAGAAAAGGGATCTTCCGGGAGGTTTGGAAGGAGTCAAAGAATATGGGATTTTACGAATACAGATAAAGGAAAAAAGAGAAAAGCGGGAGCTGGAAGAGCCGCTTGCCATCCCCGGTGTTTTTTCCCTGGGAAAGGGAGAATACCTTGAGCTGACCCTTATGGATAAGGAAAAAATTGGAAGAATAGAAGAAAACCAGTATACGAAATACCTGGATTATGATAAAATAAATAACCGCCTTACTTTGCGCTATAGAAAACAGGGCGATTATTTAATCATTAATGGAGCCGGTCAGAAGAAAACACTGAAGCAATATATGATTCAGGAAAAGATAGCGGCGCCCTTGCGTGATCATATTCCTCTGATTGCAGAGGGAAGCCATATTTTGTGGGTAGTTGGTCATCGCATCAGTGCATACTACAAGGTAGATGAGCAGACAAAGACTTGTGTGCAAATGAGAATCCGAAAGGAAGATGCCTAGGCGGCAGAAAGAGAGGATACATGGAAAGAATACGTATAATGTTAACGGAGGAAGAAGTAGATAAGAGGATTAAGGAAATAGGAGAACAGATCAGTAAGGATTATGCAGGAAAGAAAATCCACTTAATCTGCGTACTGAAGGGTGGAGTTTTCTTCATGTGTGAGCTGGCGAAAAGGATTTCGGTACCGGTTTCCATGGACTTTATGTCTATTTCCAGCTATGGCAACAGTACCGAGTCCAGCGGTATTATCAAAATTATTAAGGATCTGGATGAGTCCATCACCGGAGAAGAGGTTCTGGTGGTGGAGGATATCGTGGACTCCGGCAGAACCCTGAACTATCTTTTGGAGATGTTAAAGGACAGAAAGCCGGCCAGTCTTCGTCTTTGCACATTGTTAGACAAGCCGGAGCGAAGAGTAGTAGAGGTAAATGTGGACTATACAGGCTTTCAGATTCCTGACGAATTTGTTGTAGGCTATGGATTGGATTACGCACAGAAATATAGAAATCTTCCTTATATCGGCGTAGTAGAGCAGGATGAGGAATAAGCAGGAGGAAATTTGTGATAAAGAGTAATAAAGGGTTTAATATTACCTTCATATTAATTTTGGCTATCATCTTTTTTATGATGTTTACCCAGGGCTTGAGGTCAACGGATAACACCTATACCATGGGAACCTTAATGAAGGATCTGGAGGCTGGAAATGTGGTATCGGCCACTATACAGCCCAATGAAGTGGCACCTACAGGTTCAGTCAAGCTTTTGCTGCAGGGAGGAGAGTACAAAACACTCTATGTAACGGATACACAGGAGCTTCAGGAACTGCTCAGAGAATATGATTTGGACCCGGTGGTAAAGGATATTCCCAGAGAAAGCTGGCTGTCAGCCTATGGAATTCCTTTTCTTTTTGCAGTCGGGATAGGTCTGTTTTTGATCTATTTGATGAATCTGCAGAATGGCGGCGGGGGAGCCAATGCCAAAATGATGAATTTTGGGAAAAGCCGGGCAAAAATGTCCAATGGAGACGGAAAGATCAATTTTGAAAGTGTTGCCGGTCTGAAGGAAGAAAAGGAGGAGCTGGAGGAAATCGTTGAATTTCTCAAAGAGCCTGCTAAATTTACCAAGGTGGGAGCCCGGATTCCCAAAGGGGTGCTTTTAGAGGGACCTCCGGGAACCGGTAAGACGCTTCTGGCGAAGGCCGTAGCAGGAGAGGCAGGCGTTCCCTTTTTTAGCATTTCCGGTTCGGATTTTGTGGAAATGTTTGTAGGTGTGGGTGCCTCCCGTGTGAGAGACCTGTTTGAGGATGCAAAGAAAAATGCGCCCTGTATCGTTTTTATCGATGAAATAGATGCAGTAGCAAGACGCCGGGGAACCGGTATGGGAGGAGGTCATGATGAAAGGGAGCAGACCCTGAATCAGCTATTGGTAGAGATGGATGGCTTTGGGGTCAATGAAGGCATTATCGTTATGGCTGCCACTAACCGCGTGGATATTCTGGATCCGGCTATTCTCAGACCCGGGCGTTTTGACCGTAAGGTTGCGGTAGGTGTTCCCGATGTAGGAGGAAGAGAGGACATCCTGAAGATTCATGCCAGAAATAAGCCCCTCGGAGAAGATGTTAATCTGGAGCAGATTGCCCGCACAACGGCAGGATTTACCGGAGCGGATCTGGAGAATCTGTTGAATGAAGCGGCTATTCAGGCGGCCAAGGAGGATCGGGCATATGTGATGCAGGAAGACATTAAGAGGTCTTTTATCAAGGTAGGTATCGGTACGGAGAAAAAAAGCCGTATTGTCTCTGAGAAGGAAAAAAGGATCACAGCCTATCATGAGGCAGGCCATGCTATTCTGTTTCATGTGTTGCCGGATGTGGGGCCGGTATATACAGTATCTATCATTCCCACCGGACTGGGGGCGGCAGGCTATACCATGCCCCTGCCGGAAAAAGACGAAATGTTCTTGACCAGAGGAAAAATGCTGCAGAATATTATGGTTTCCTTTGGGGGACGTATTGCAGAGGAAATTATTTTTGATGATGTGACTACCGGAGCCTCCGGAGATATCAAGCAGGCCACGAAGATGGCCAGACGTATGGTAACACGCTATGGAATGTCTGCCAATATCGGTATGATCAATTATGACAGTGATGATGAAGAGGTGTTCATTGGAAGGGATTTGGCACACACCAGAGCGCACAGCGAATTTATGACCGGAGAAATCGATAAGGAAGTGAGACAGATCATCGATCAATGCTATGCAGATGCCAAAAAGATTATTTTGGAGTATAAGGATGTATTGGAGAAATGTGCCGAGCTGCTCTTGGAGAAAGAAAAAATCGGCAGAGAAGAGTTTGAGGCATTATTTGTATAATAATGCTAAAAAAATATATAAGATTTTGTAATGTTTGTGCAAACTTAGCATTTACCATAAAGAGGGATTCTGGTATTATACTTTTGTAACCCCCCAATACATTATATAGTTTTTTGCTATACCCCATAAGAAAGAAATACCTTCTCTAAGAAGGACAGCAATCCCCTTGCTGTCCTTTTTACTTGCAACAAATTATGGATTTTTTTATAATAATATGGTAACTATTCAGAGCCATGCAAATATTCAATGAAATGGACATTCTGCTTGCAGGAATGGACATAACACTGAAAATTTATATGGCGAAGTAACCACATGAGCAAAAGGAAAGAGGAATTCATTGATGACCCATATGGATTATGACCGATTTTCAAGAATGGAACGGCAGCAGTACTATATTAATGGTATGCGGCCACTTTTGGATAAGCGGGCGTTATTCAGTGACACCACAGAGGACTATCTGATTCCCAGTGAGCCCAATCCCTACTCTCGGATAACTATTCGATTTCGGGCAGCAAAGAATAATATCGACCATGTATTTTTTGTTTGCAAAGGGCAAAAGGAATTGATGACCAAGGCCTGCTCGGATGAACTGTTTGACTACTATGAACTGGAATACCAATTGGATAATGAAAAAATTACATATTATTTTGAAATAAAGACAGGGCGGCTGGTTTGCTACTATGGTACCCGGGGTGTGGAAAAGGTACATGAGCCTCAGTATGAGTTTATTGTGATACCGGGCTTTAAAACACCACAGTGGGCAAAGGGGGCAGTAATCTATCAGATTTTTGTGGATCGCTTTTGTAATGGAGATTCTTCTAATGATGTGCTGAGTAATGAGTATATGTATATAGGAGAGAAGACGGTAAAGGCCGAGGACTGGTACCAGTATCCTGCAGCCATGGATGTGCGTACCTTTTATGGGGGTGATTTGCAGGGAGTATTGGATAAGCTGGATTATCTGGAGGATTTGGGGATAGATGCCATATATTTTAATCCTCTTTTTGTCTCGCCTTCTAATCATAAATATGACAGCCAGGACTATGATAATATTGATCCGCATATTGGAAAAATTGTTCATGAAGAAGGGGAGCTGCTGCGGGATGAGCAGAGAGAAAACAGGGAGGCCAGTCGGTATATTAACCGTGTGACCGGCAGAGATAATCTGGAAGCCAGCAACCGCTTATTTATCCGGCTGGTGGAGGAGGCCCATAAGAGGGGAATCAAGGTTATCATTGATGGAGTGTTTAATCACTGCGGGTCATTTAACAAGTGGCTGGATCGGGAGCGGATTTATGAGGGAGTCCAGGGGTATGAAAAAGGTGCTTATATAAGCAAGGACAGTCCTTATCATGATTATTTTCAGTTTTATGAAGATGATAAATGGCCCTATAATGGCAGCTATGACGGCTGGTGGGGGCATGATACCCTGCCTAAGCTAAACTATGAGGCTTCTCGTCAGCTTTGTGATTATATTTTACATATAGCCAGAAAATGGGTCTCACCTCCCTTTAATGCGGATGGCTGGAGGCTTGACGTGGCGGCAGATTTGGGCCATAGCCCGGAATTCAACCATCGCTTCTGGCAGGACTTCAGAAGGACTGTAAAGAGTGCGAATCCCGAGGCCATTATACTGGCAGAGCATTACGGTGATCCATCTGCCTGGCTTCAGGGGGATCAGTGGGATACAATAATGAACTATGATGCCTTTATGGAGCCTATTACCTGGTTCTTAACAGGAATGCAGAAGCATAGTGACGATTATCGTCACGATATGCTGGGAAATGCAAAAAATTTCTGGGGAGCAATGCAGTATCACGGAAGCCATTTAGCAAATTCTTCCCTGCAGATATCCATGAATGAACTGTCTAACCATGATCATTCCAGATTTTTAACCAGAACGAATCGCAAGGTGGGCAGAACTAATACTCTGGGGCCGGAGGCTGCTAATGAAGGAGTTAATAAAGCAGTGATGCGTGAAGCGGTACTGTTTCAAATGACCTGGGTAGGTGCACCTACTATATATTACGGAGATGAAGCCGGATTATGTGGGTTTACAGACCCGGACAATCGGAGAACTTATCCCTGGGGAAGAGAGGATAAGGAGCTGATTGATTATCATAAATCGCTGATTCGGATACATAAGGCCAATCCGGAGCTGATCACAGGCTCGCTTAAATTTGTGCTGTCCGAGCATAACATCATTGGTTATGGAAGAATGAAAAAGGATGAGTGCAGTCTGATTATTCTAAATAATGGAGAGGAAGAGATTACCAGGGAAATTACGGTGTGGCATCTGGGCGTACCCATGGAGGCAGTAATGGAAAGACTGATGCTGACTACAGAAAAAGGCTTTGATGATCATATAGAGGAGTACCATGTGATTGCAGGAAGAGTGGTGGTTACCCTTCCCAAAACCTCAGGCATCATCTTGAAGTATAAGCCGGTATCCGAGAAAAACTTCTTGCATTTTCTGTAAGATTATGATATAAATAAAAACTGTCAGGCTTCGTTGGAGCCTGTCTATGGATGGATTCCCGAGTGGCCAAAGGGGGCAGACTGTAAATCTGTTGGCAACGCCTTCGAAGGTTCGAATCCTTCTCCATCCATTCTATATAGGCTGGTGTGGCGGAATAGGCAGACGCAAAGGACTTAAAATCCTTCGGGAGCAATCCCGTGCCGGTTCAAGTCCGGCCACCAGCAGCATATCCACATCATGTATATTAATCAATACGGTATGGTATACCATATATCTAAGGTTTACTGATTCCCATTTATTTAAAAATAAAATGATATATCATAATGAGTGTAATTACTAATCTGATTTTCAATTGAGAATTACCAGGGGCTATGATATGATAATCATGCTGGATATTATAAAATAATTTAACTATTTTTCAGCATTTGAAGAAAAAATCGATGTATGCTCAAATCCTCATCCAGCTCAGGGTGAAAGGAGAAAGCAAGCTGATTTCGGTATTGTACGGCAACAATATGCTCCTCCACCTTCGATAATATCTCCACATCTTTTCCTACACGGCTGACATATGGTGCGCGGATAAAGGTCATAGGAACCGTACCGATTCCCTTTACCTCTCCTTTGGTGTAAAAACTACCCAGTTGTCGGCCATAGGCATTTCGCTTTACAACGACAGGGAGGCTCTGAAAATAGCTTCGGTCATCGTTTTCTGTCTCCTTTGCCAGGAGAATCATACCGGCGCAGGTACCCAGAACAGGCAGACCTTCATTGATCTGTTTTTTTAGTCGATCGAACATTCCCAATTCTTTTAAGAGCTTTCCCTGAACGGTGCTTTCTCCACCAGGTAAAATGAGACCGTCATAGGGTTGGTTAAGATCTTCGCTTTTTCTTAGTTCAACACAGTGGACTCCTAACCTTGATAATATCTGCTCATGTTCAATAAATGCACCCTGCAGGGCTAAGACAGCAACTGTCATTTTACTTTCCTCTTTCTGCCATTAAAAGTTCTATTTCCTGCTCATTGATCCCCACCATTGCTTCTCCAAGATCTTCGGATAGTTTGGCAATCAGACTGGCATCGGTATAATTGGTTACCGCCTTTACAATAGCATTGGCTCTTTTCTCCGGATTACCGGATTTGAATATGCCGGAGCCGACAAAAACACCCTCCGCACCCAACTGCATCATCAGTGCGGCATCTGCGGGAGTAGCAACACCGCCTGCGGCAAAGTTGACTACGGGCAATTTTTTATTTTTATGTACAAACAAAACCAATTCGTAGGGAACCTGCAATTCCTTTGCAGCCTGAAACAGCTCATCCTCCCGCATACTGGTCAGTCGTGCAATTTCACTGTTCATCATACGCATATGACGGACAGCCTGAACGATATCACCGGTGCCCGGTTCTCCCTTTGTGCGGATCATGGATGCGCCCTCACTGATTCGCCGAAGAGCCTCGCCTAAATCCTTAGCACCACAGACGAAGGGGACCTTGAATTTAGTCTTGTCGATATGGTAAACATCATCTGCCGGAGATAATACTTCACTTTCATCTATGTAATCAATTTCAATGGCTTCTAAAAGCTGTGCTTCGACAAAATGACCGATACGGCATTTGGCCATAACGGGAATGGATACGGCGTTTTGGATTCCTTTTATCATTTTCGGGTCACTCATTCTGGAAACTCCGCCTGCTGCACGAATATCTGCCGGAATTCTTTCCAATGCCATTACGGCACAGGCTCCGGCTGCCTCTGCGATTTTAGCCTGTTCGGGTGTGGTTACATCCATGATGACACCGCCTTTTAGCATCTGTGCTAACTCTTTGTTCAGCTTATATCTGTTTACTTCCATTTTTTTCCTCCATTCTGAAACGTATTATGTAAGGAGAGAGCTGTGAATCAAAAATTCACTTGGTTAAGTGCTGTCTTCCGATTTACATTTCTATGATTTTTCATTATAATGAAATCTGAACATAAGAAAATAGCCATTTTAAATATATTCAAAATGGTCAGATTGGAGAAAAAGTGACGTATGTTGACCTATTCTTTTGCTGATCTAGGGTCAGATTCTCTTTATGGACATTTATATAAATGTATCAAAAATGACATTTTACAGGGGAATTTGTGTGCAGGAACCAAGCTGCCTTCCAAACGCAGCTTTGCAAAAAATCTGGGGATAAGCACGATTACGGTAGAAAATGCTTATGCACAGCTTATTGCGGAGGGATATATCTACGCAGTTACCAAGAAAGGATATTATGTCACGGATATTCGGTCCACCGCCAATTCGGCGGCACCCTCCTTGTCTATGGAAAATATCCAGCTGACATCCGGGGAATCTGCTTATATTGCAGATTTTACCAGCAATCAGACCTGTTCAGAAAATTTTCCGTTTTCCATATGGTCTAAGTTGATCAGGGAACTGCTGAGCGGCAATCAGACGGATTTAATGATTAATCCTCCCTGTGGAGGGATTCTGCCATTGCGCCGGGCCATTGCTCTGCATTTAAGTGAATTTCACGGTCTGCAGGTATCTCCACAGCAGATTATCATTGGTGCAGGTACAGAATATTTATATAGCCTTATCATACAGCTTTTAGGAACAGGGAAAAAATATGCAGTGGAAGACCCGGGCTATAGTAAAATTGCTAAAATATATAATAGTCATCGTGTTTTATGTGAGCATATCCCTATAGACGATTTGGGCATGAAGATAGAGGATCTGGAAAGTCATGAGGTGGATGTGGTTCATCTGTCACCATCACACCATTTTCCGACAGGGATCGTTATGCCGATCAGCAGAAGATACGAGCTTTTGGGCTGGGCAGCGAAATCGGATTCGAGATACATTATCGAAGATGATTATGACAGCGAGTTTCGACTGACCGGGAGGCCCATTCCCACACTTCAAAGCATAGATGTTCAGGAAAAAGTGATTTATATCAATACTTTTACGAAAACATTGGCCTCTACTGTGCGCATCAGCTATATGGTCTTGCCTAAGCATCTGATCAATGAATTTTACGCCAGGCTTTCGTTTTATTCCTGTACAGTCTCCAATTTTGAGCAGTATACATTGGCGCACTTTATTGAGCGGGGCTATTTTGAAAAGCATTTAAACCGTATGCGTAATTATTATCATAATAAGAGGGATTACTTATTGTCATGTATACAAAACAGCCCATTATCCGCTTACGTTTCCATCTCTGAGGAGGATGCCGGACTCCATTTTTTGATGAAAATAGATACCCGGCTCTCGGATGAGGAGTTTTGCAGAAGGGCACAACAGAGGGGGATCAAGATATCTTCGTTGTCCCAGTATTATGTTCATGCGCCTGCAGAAGCAGAGCATATTTTTGTCATCAATTACTCTTCGCTGAATGAAGAGAGGATAGAAGAAGCAATACGGCGTTTGTATCAGACGTTTAAAGGTTAGTATGAATCTGCTTATTTGGCAGCATGATGACCGGCTTTGGCCTTTGGTATAAAAAGGAGAAAGGTTATGGAAAAAGAACAAAAAAGCAGTAAGATATTTACGATTATGAATGCAGATGGCTTTCAAGGGACAAAAGAGCAGTTTACTCATGGCAAGGAGCTTGTGCACAGTATTGGTTCCATTCGCTATTGTAAGGCGGAAGTATTTAAGGATTGCCTGATAGGAACAATGCGTATTCCCCAAAAGAGCGAGGAACGCTCACCCCAAATATCCTTTGGAATTTACATGACGAAGGAAGAGCTCTTTTTTATTGAAGGAAGTGGCAATCTAAAACAGTGGATAGATAAGCAAACGGATATGCTGCAGGATATCCGATCCCCTCAACAGCTTTTTTTAAAAATTATGGAGAAAATCATTGAAGATGATATTTTTTATCTGTCTTATTTGGAAAAAGAGCTGGAGGAAATGGAGGATATATTAAATGATAAAATCCCGGAAGACTTTTTCGCTACGCTGACAAAGTATCGTCGAAAGCTCTCGGAGCTGAATGCCTATTATGAGCAGTTAACGGATATAGGGGAGCTGATGCAGTCCGGTATCCATCCTGAATTCATGCAAAATACAGATTTATGGTGCGGCTATATGCATCGAACGGAACGCCTTCAGCATTATGTGCAGCTACTGCGTGAAAACATTCTCCAGCTTCGGGAGCTGTATCAGTCTCAGCAAGATGCCAGACAAAATAGAATAATGGGTATTCTTACCATAGTGACTACCTTGTTTCTGCCATTAACCTTATTGACGGGTTGGTATGGAATGAACTTTGCTTATATGCCGGAGCTGCACTGGAAATATGGATATTGTCTGATTATCGCCGTAGCCATTCTGGTGGTTACTTTGGAAATCCTCTATTTTAAGAAGAAACGATTTTTTTGAAATTATGCAGAAAGACGGATTGAAGAGCCGGAGAATTTGTATAAAAATAGATACAATTTTATTGACATCAAAAAAAAGAATGGTATAATAATAATGAGAATCATTCTCATTTTAAACACGAAGGAATGTAAGGAGGAAAAGGCTATGAGTAAACACTTATCACCGGAAATCAGAGTACCTATTGAAAAGGATAATGTATCCATCCAGCGTTGGGAAGAAAAATGTATTAAGTGTGGACAATGTAAGAATATTTGTCAGGACTACATTACTGTTTTGGGACATTATGATTTGGAGAAAACGAATGATACGGCAATCTGCATCAATTGTGGACAATGTGCCAATGTGTGTCCTGTCGGCTCTATTACTGAGCAATATGAATTTGGGCAGGTGATTCAGGCTATTGAAGATCCTTCCAAGGTAGTCATTGTCAGTACATCTCCTTCTGTTCGAGTGGGGATCGGTGAAGAATTTGGCATGCCCGACGGAAGCTTTGTGGAAGGTAAGATGGTTGCCCTATTAAGAAAATTGGGTGTAGACTATGTATTGGATACAGCTTTTGCCGCAGACCTTACGATTATGGAAGAAGCCAGTGAACTGATTGAACGTATTGTAAAAAAAGATAAGCCGCTTCCTCAATTTACAAGCTGCTGCCCTGCCTGGGTAAAATTTGTAGAAATGTATTATCCTGAGCTTCGGGAGCATATTTCCAGTGCAAAAAGTCCCATTGGTATGCAGGGACCTACAATTAAGACCTATTTTGCAAAAAAAATGGGAATTGATCCGAAAAGCATCGTGAATGTATGCCTGACCCCCTGTACAGCAAAGAAATTTGAGATTCGCAGAGAAGAAATGAAGGCGGCAGGAGAGTATCTGGGCATTGAAGGTATGCGGGATATGGATTATTGCATCACCACCCGAGAATTGGGAATGTGGGCAAGAATGAAAGGAATTGATTTTGCAGCCCTTAATGATGAAACCTATGATTCCCTGATGGGTGAGGCCTCCGGTGCAGGTGTGATTTTTGGAAACACCGGCGGTGTTATGGAGGCAGCAGTTCGTACTGCCTACGAATTTATTACGAAAGAACAGGCGCCGGATTTGCTCTTTGATTTACAGCCCGTAAGAGGATTGGAGGGAGTAAAGGAAGCCAGTCTGACCGTTGGAGATATACCCGTTAATGTAGCGGTTGTCTATGGTACAGGAAATGCCAGAAAGGTAATTGAACAGCTAAAGAAAGGGGAAAAGGAATATCACTTTATTGAAGTAATGACCTGCCCTGGTGGCTGCATTGGCGGAGGCGGACAGCCTAAGGACAAAGAGTTTAAGGGAGATGCCTTACGTGAACAGCGCATCCAGAATCTTTATAAGAGAGATGCTGATCTGACTAACCGCAAGAGCCATGAAAATAAAGAAATCAAAGCGCTGTATGAAGAGTTTTACAAGGAGCCTTTAAGTGAGCTGGCAGAGAAGATGCTGCACACCAGTTACATAGATAGAAGCAGTGCATTGGGATAAGAGAAATTTTAGTTGGAGTATAACGACAGCAAGTCCGGCGTATAGATAAATACGTCAGGACTTGCTGTTTTTATGAAAATTTTTAATTTGATAAATGGTACTTGACAATAGAAACAATACATTGTATAATTCCATATGTTGTGAGTAATGAGGGTGTCAGTCATGCCCAGATAGCTCAGTTGGTAGAGCAGAGGACTGAAAATCCTCGTGTCACTGGTTCGATTCCGGTTCTGGGCATCTATATATAATATGTGCGGGTGTAGTTCAATGGTAGAACACTAGCCTTCCAAGCTAGATACGTGGGTTCGATTCCCATCACCCGCTTAAAATGTGCGAAGCACATTTTAGCTTGCGAAGCAAAGATTTAGAAATTCAAATTATTTAAGAAAATAGTTGACAAAGGATACTCTCTTTGCTATACTAATCAAGTCAAATCCGATACGGATAAACAATATGCGCGAGTGGCTCAGCGGTGGAGCACAACCTTGCCAAGGTTGGGGTCGCGGGTTCGATCCCCGTCTCGCGCTCTTTTTAATTTCCTGGAAACCCTTGTAAAATGGGTGTTCCGGGATTTTTAATTATCAAAAAATTTGACGACAGCTTGACGATACTTTCTTTCAGTATGATTTGATATGGAATATGCGTACGTTACAATGCCTTTGTCAGTAATTCATATGTCTGCGTTTCGGTAAGTGGATTAAAAATATATTGCATGGTTGTTGTAAGATTCGTATGTCCAAGCTGTTCCCTGATACAATCCAGTGGTACGCCTGCAGCGTTTAAGTTACTGGCATAAGTTTTTCTGATCTTATGAGAACTTTTTACTTTTACCCCGGTTCTTTGGGCAAACTTTTCCAATACATAATTGATTTGTCTTGCTTCCAGTCGCTTGCCATCTCTTTGGAAAATATAATCTTCTGCATGCTCTGTACAAAAATCCAATAAAGGAATATCTGTATTTTCGATTTGGGCAAGTTTGTAAAACAATTCGTATGCATTTGGTACAACAATCACAAAACGATCTGTATTGGTCTTTGTATGCTCCACAACACTGACTGTATTCGTAGTCTGGTCTCGAAATTCTTCTCTGACAACATGGAGTTTTTTATCTTCCAATAAATCACCCCACTTTAATGTCACGAGTTCACCAACACGAAGTCCTAAATAAAAATTTATTCTAACAGCAAGAAAAGATGCATCGTTTGTTTCCGAATACATCTTTTCAAGATAGTCATTTAGTATTTGTAATTCTTCTGTGTTATATGTTTCTGTCCTTCCGGACTTACGAACAACCTGTC
Source organism: Lachnospiraceae bacterium (assembly GCA_004558185.1). GTDB lineage: Bacteria > Bacillota > Clostridia > Lachnospirales > Lachnospiraceae > SFDP01. The sequence continues at coordinate 27,252 of SFDP01000007.1, forward strand.
GAAACTTTACACGAATGGATACGTTTAAAAATGGATTGACCGTCAGGTAATGTTTTCTGGTAGCATACTCAAACATACCTTTGATAATCGTCTTGAGATTAGTCCATTCGTTAGAACTGAGGTTAAAGTCTCTTACAATGCGATTGCATTCTGTTTCCAATAGTAAGTCATCAATGGATAATACCTTACGCGAGATTGGGATTGATGTAAAAAAAGAGTATCGTGGTAAAAAACTGGCTTCATTATTGGTGCATAATCTGACTGTTGCAATATTAGAACAAGAGAAAATACCGTTTTACAGTGCTTCAGTAACGAATATTGCATCACAAGCAGTTGCAATTCGTAGCGGATACATGCCATTATGGACAGATACATTTGGAACTAGGGATATTTGCTGACGACAGGATTGATAAATCATGATTTTTTGAAATTTCTGATGCACTCAGGAGAATTTAATTGATATTTTCTGCTATTCAGTATATACTATGTATGTACCGAATGCAAGGAGGTTTACATATGAAAGCACAAGTAAAAGAATGGGGAAATAGTCAAGGAATCAGATTGCCAAAAGAAGTATTGAGAAGTGCAGGAATCACATTAAATGAGTTTTTGGATGTCACGGTATCAGATGGTGTAATCACTTTAGTGAAATCATTTCGTCATAAAACGTTGGAAGAGAGAGCCGCTGAGTTTGATGGAAAGTTAATGCTTGATGGTGAATATGAGTGGGGTGAACCTGTCGGAAGAGAGGTATGGTAATGGAAATTTTACATCAAGGAGATATTCTTAAAATTGAAAAAATAAAACATCCCGTATTGGTGGTTAGTAAGGATTTTTTTAATACGAGTGGTGAAATAATTGGATGTCCAATTATTAGAAATTCTACTCCGGGTCCGCTTCATATATGGATGGCTACAGAAGAAAATGAAGGTTATATACAATGTGAAAAACTTGCATTGTTAGATATGTCTCTTCGCGGTTACAAGAAAGTAGATAGATTGCCAATTTCAGAAATAATTAACGTATCTGATGCTATTCAGGGAATTTTTGAATACATTTGATGAGAATTTTAATATGAGAAAGATTTGAATTTGTAGGGGTGAAAACATAATGGCATCAAGTAAAGAATACTTAGATTTTATATTAGAACAATTGTCAGAACTAAATGACATTACACATAAAGCAATGATGGGAGAATACATCATTTATTATCGTGGCAAAATTATTGGTGGTGTTTACGATGATAGATTTCTTGTAAAGCCTGTAAAATCAGCAATAAAGTTAATGCCAAATGCCGAGTATGAATTGCCATATGATGGAGGAAAGGAAATGCTATTGGTCGATGAGCTGGATAATAAAGAATTTTTGGTAGAATTGTTTAATGTCATGTATGAAGAATTACCTACTCCAAAGGTTAAGAAAAAGAAGTAAACAAATTCAGTTTCATGTTTCTTTAAATAATTGAATATTGAATGATTTCACATAGCTGTTAAGGAGTAATTTTTGCTCCCTAGCGGCTTATTTTATTTTCCAAGTGGAGGGAGGTGAGAAAATTGAAAATTAAAAAGGTCGATGACAAACCAATGGTAATCCATACCAAACAGAAAGCCAAGATTCATACACATGAACCTAGGCAGGCTTCTATCAAGGGTAGTAACATCTATACCGTTGACCGTGACCCAATGGGTCAACAATATTTTATCGTGCCGGTTGCGGCTGTGGAATGACCTTATTATACTGGTAAACAAGCATGATTGTTCTGGTTGTGGACCTGATTTAATAGGCGAATCATTGCTTAATAAATAAGGACGAAATATAATATAGCTTAGAGATGAACAGATACGACTAATATATCAAGGGGTTTCTTAACTTGCCAAAATTCAGCCCCAAGATATTGCAATCTGTGAGAAATTAGGAAAATCTTAATGTTTTCTCATGAAATAATAAGGATGTGCTGTGTCTGACTTTGATAATATAATAATATATACTCTTTGAAGGGAGAGTGACTTCATGTCTAATAAAATATTAGTAGTCGATGACGAAACAAAAATTGCGGATTTAATAGAAGTCTATTTGAAAAACGAAAACTACACTGTATTCAAATTTTATACGGCCCAAGAAGCCCTTAACTGCATTGAAACAACCCCCATTGATCTTGCAATTTTGGATATTATGCTTCCTGACATAGATGGATTCACTCTATGCAAGAAAATCAGGGAACATCATACCTACCCCATCATCATGCTGACAGCCAAAGATGCTGAGACTGATAAAATTACCGGCCTTACTCTTGGAGCGGATGATTACATTACAAAGCCGTTTCGCCCTCTGGAGATGATTGCACGGGTAAAGTCTCAGCTTCGCCGGTATCAAAAGTACAATCCTGCTCATTCTGATACCGGTGAAACCTCGTCTGCCGCATCAGAAGATAATCTTGTTTGCGGTTCCTTGACAATGAATATCAAGGCACATACCTGCTTTTTGGGGGAAACGCCCTTGGTGCTGACACCTACGGAGTTTTCGATCCTGCGTATTCTTCTGGAAAATACCGGGAATGTAGTCAGTTCAGAAGATTTGTTTCACAAAATCTGGCAGGACGAGTATTACAGCAAATCCAACAACACCATCACTGTTCATATCCGCCACCTGCGGGAGAAAATGGGAGATAGCATGGACAAGCCCAGATTCATTAAGACGATATGGGGGGTAGGATATAAAATTGAAAGTTGATAAAAAAGACGAATACTTTGCTTTTCAATCCAAACTCATTCGACGAGTTTGCATGAATGTCATTACCTCTATCGTTGTGGTGGTGGGGCTGTATCTTTTCATCTGGAAACAGCGAATTGGCGATCTGATTGTATGGATTCTGGAAACCGTATTCGACATGAAGCATGAAGCAGCATTTTATTATTACAGTGACCATTTTCGAGGTAATAAAGAAATTTTTTTCGCTGTGGCCGTTCTTCTAATATTTACAGTCCTCATGGTACGAATTTTCCGGTGGGTTACCGGCTATTTCAGAGAGGTCAATCAAGGGATAGAGTCATTGCTGGCAGACGATGAAAAGCAAATCCAGTTGTCACCGGAAATGCTGCCATTTGAGCGGAAGCTAAACTCTGTAAAACAAACTTTAGCAGAACGAAAAATGGAAACCGCTTTGGCTGAACAGCGGAAAGACGAATTGGTTATGTACCTGGCCCATGATATTCGGACCCCACTCACATCTGTAATTGGATACCTCAATCTGTTGGAGGAAGATCCGAATATGCCCCCTGAGCAGAGGGCTGCGCGGGTTCATATTGTGTTGGAAAAAGCCTACCGACTGGAGACGATGGTAAATGAATTCTTTGAGATCACAAAATATAAATCTCAGAAAATCACCTTGTCCAAGGAAACCATCGACCTTTATTATATGCTGGTCCAACTATCGGATGAATTGTCTCCTGTTTTGGCTCCCGGGGGAAACACCGTTACCCTGCATCTTGACGAGAACTTGACTATCGAAGCCGATCCGGAAAAGCTGGCACGGGTATTCAACAACATTCTGAAAAATGCCGCATCGTATAGCTTCCCACATACCGAGATTGTGATCTCCGCAGAAAAATTGGAACATGAAGTCATCATTCGGTTTCAGAACAGCGGCGAAGATATTCCAAATGAGGCATTGGCATCTCTTTTCAATAAATTCTACCGGGTAGATCAGTCTCGTTCCTCTGATACAGGCGGCACAGGGCTTGGATTAGCCATAGCAAAGGAGATCGTCACGTTGCATGGCGGGGCAATCAGCGCATCCAGCAAAAATCATGTGGTTACATTTACAGTCTCTTTGCCGTTGTCAAATTAGCAATTTCTTTGCATTTTCTTAGGAATCAATCAACTTCTTATTAAAACTATCCATGCTCTTGTCCAGTAGAATGATACTGACAGGAGCATGGATTTGCTCTTTTATGAAACAAATCACCGAAAGGAGCGAAATGATGGGAAGGATACGACTGACACAGATTTTTCCGTGCCTGCTGCCTCTGCGGAAAAAGCAGAAGATTTTTTGCTACTATATAGGAATGAGATTAGAGCATAACCGCTATTCAGAAACACGCTCCGACACCATGCTTGCCAATCCGCTCTTTTATGCCGAATGGCCGCTTTATAATTATGAAACGGGTTATGAATTGATTTACCAGGAAAATAAAGCGTACAACTGTAGTCTGGCCGCAAGGGTTCAGGATAAAGTGATCATTGCCCCAGGGGAAACATTTTCATTTTGGAACGCTGTTCGGGATGCAAACCGGGAAGTTCCTTATAAGAATGGCTATACATTATCGGATGGAAAGCTCCAGCTGCTGCCTGGGGGCGGGCTGTGCCAAATGAGCAGTTTCCTGTATTGGCTGTTCATGCATACTTCGCTGACTGTTACAGAACAGCATACACATGGAATCGACCTTCACCGCAATACGCCCGGCATTCCCCAAGGAATTGACGCAGCGGTGGCGGAAGGCCGGCTGGATTTGAAGGTCAAAAACAACACCGCCTACACATTTCAAATCCAGATTTCTGTTGACAAATATCATATGAAAGGGAAAGTGTTGTCCGATGCAAAGCCGCGGACCGCCGCTGGATAGAACATAAGTAAAATCTCCCCCTTACATTAGGATTTTCTTAGGAAATAAACAACTTCATATTAAAGTTCCAAGCGCTGCTGTTCAGTACAATAAATGCTGACAGGGGCGCTTTTGTTCCCCTTCAGAAAGGAGGCTTTATATGATGGAAGAAAAAATGCTGCCTGTTCCCAATGAAGGTCATCGCCGGAGGCAAAAGCAGCGGCGGAGGCGCTTTCCTTGGGGAAGTATTGCCACAGTCATTCTGGTCGTGGCTGTTTGTGTATATGCGTTCACATTGTTTGGAGATAAAGAATCGCCTGAAAATTCCCAAGTAAACGACACCACAACGCAGGGGCCTGATGATGTGCAAGTTGGCCTTTTGGATGAAAGCTCACCCCAAAACACGCAGACAGCAAATGATGACACCGACTGGAACTTGGTGTTGGTAAACTATGAAAACGCGATCCCCGAAAACTACGAGCCAAAACTGGTAGAGGTGCCCGGCGGTGAGAAAGTAGATGAACGCATCTATGATCCTCTCATGGAGATGTTGGAAGCAGCAAAGGAAGGAAATTGGGATCAACTGCCTATGGTCGTATCCGGTTACCGCACGCAGAAAAAGCAGCAGCATCTCTATGACGACAAAGTGGCTGGATACCGCAAAGAGGGAAATTCCCAGAGTGAAGCGGAGGAACTGGCAAAGCAATGGGTATCTGTTCCCGGATACAGTGAACATCAAATTGGTTTAGCCGTGGACATCAACGGAGCCACCTATGATCTTTATTTCTGGCTGCAAGAAAACAGCTACAAATACGGTTTTATCTTCCGTTACCCTGGAGATAAAACCGACATCACGGGCGTTGCCGAGGAAGTATGGCATTATCGGTATGTTGGCGTTGAGGCCGCCACAGAGATGTATGAAAAAGGGCTGTGCTTGGAGGAATATTTGGCAGAAAGGTAGGCAGAGCAATGAAAAGATTGAAAATCGCTGTTTTGTTTGGCGGCTGTTCCCCGGAGTATAGCGTGTCCCTCCAGTCCGCAGCCGCTGTGCTTCAGAATATGGACAGCAGCAAGTATGAAGCGGTAATGGTCGGTATATCAAAAATGGGCGACTGGTATTCCTACACCGGGCCGATTGAAAATATCAAAAATGACACTTGGTTTGACCCGGAAATCTGCACTCCCGCCGTGGTGTTGCCGAACCGAAGCGAATCGGCTCTCCTGGTATTTGGACAGGGGGCTATGCAGAAGATTCGTCTGGACGCCGCCTTTCCCGTCTTTCATGGTCAGAATGGAGAGGATGGGACGGTGCAGGGCCTTTTTGAATTGGCGGGCATTCCTCTTGTGGAGTGCGGCGTACTGGCGTCTGCTCTGTGCATGGACAAAGACCGCGCTCACAAGCTGGTGCAGACTGCTGGGGTGGCAATACCACATTCTATTGTTCTGGAGCACTAGATAAATCTCAACATCGTGCGGGCGAAAGCAGATGCACTTGGATACCCCATGTTTATCAAGCCCGTCAGGGCCGGTTCTTCCTATGGAATCACAAAGGTTACGGGAAGTGAGCAGCTGTCTGCTACCGCCGAACTGGCATTTCAATACGATGACCACATCATTTTGGAAGAAGCGATCTTCGGCTTTGAAGTTGGCTGCGCCGTATTGGGAAACGAGGCGTTGCTTGTGGGCGAGCCGGACGAAATGGAACTATCAAATGGGTTCTTTAACTTCAAAGAAAAGTACACCCTGGAAACTTCCACCATTCATGTACCTGCCCGTGTGACCGCAGAGCAGCGGGAGCAGATTAAGGAAAGTGCCAAACGGATTTACCAGGCGCTGGACTGTCAGGGGTTTGCCCGTGTGGATCAGTTTTTAACGCCGGATGGTAAACTTGTTTTCAATGAGGTCAACACCATTCCCGGATTTACAGCCCATAGCCGTTATCCCAATATGATGAAGGCTGCCGGAATGTCCTTTGAACAAGTCATTTCTTCCCTTATCGAACTGGCGGTGAGGAAATATGCCAATGAAAACGGCTATAAAGTAAACGGATTTGCCCGAGAATGCTACATCGATGGAATGTGGAATAAGGACAATGTGGAGGACTGGCTTACGGAAATTCAGCTACCCATAGAAGCAGATTAAAAGAAACTGGTATGAAAAATTTTAAAGGGCAGTCTGAAACCATTGATAATTTTGGGATTTTGGGATAGGCTAAAAACACAGGAGTGGTAAAACGCAAAAGGAGGAATCGCACTTGGACTATTTAAAACGAGCAAATGAGCTATATGAGGAAACGGTTGCCAATCGGCGTTATTTACATCAGCATCCCGAGATCAGTACGGAGCTTCCAAAAACTTCGGCATTTATTGAAAAGAAGCTGATGGAGATGGGGTACAGCCCTAAACGTTGCGGTGGTGATGGCATTGTTGCAACTGTAGGTAGGGAGGGAGGAAAAACCATTCTCCTGCGCAGCGATATGGATGCTTTACCTATGCGGGAAAAAAGCGGCCTGCCCTTTGCCAGTACCTGTGATGCAGCCCATACCTGCGGACACGATTGTAATGCAGCCGGGCTACTGACGGCAGCGAAGTTACTTAAGGAAAACGAGGCGGCTCTTGCAGGCATGGTAAAGCTGATGTTTCAGCCTGCGGAGGAAACCTTTCAGGGAGCAAAGGCGATGATCGAGGATGGTGTTCTGGAAAATCCGAAACCGGATGCCGCCTTAAGCTGTCATGTCACCTCCGGGCAAATGCCGCCTGCGGTTTTTATTTATAATTCAACAGGAACCATGATGAACTCTGTAGATGGGTTTAAAATCAGAGTAAAAGGAAAAGGCTCCCATGGAGCCTACCCGGAGCGAAGTGTGGATCCCATCAATATTGCTGTGCATATTTACCTGGCATTGGAAGCCATCGTAGCAAGAGAGCTTACGTCAACGCAGGCCAGTGTGATGACAGTGGGTATTTTTAAGGCCGGGGATGCCTACAACATTATTCCTGAAACAGCCGAGCTGCAGGGCTCAATTCGCAGTGAGTCTCCCCAGCAGCGTGAGCTTTTGGTTCGCAGAATGAAGGAGGCTGCTGAAAGTGTGGCAAAGACCTATGGCGGGGAGGCTCAGGTGGAAATGATTGCCGAAGTACCGCCATTAATCTGTAACCCTGATGTAACGGAAAAATTTGTACGCTATATGAAGGAGCTGGATATACCCGGACAAATGGAGGTACCCGGAATTAAGGCCACTGCCTCTGATGATTTTGCCTGTGTATTGGAACGGATTCCGGGAGCTTATATTTACCTTTCTGCCGGCTTTGTGGACAGACCGGCTACTGAGCAGCACAGCCCGGATGTGGTGTTTAATGAGGAGGTATTTCGTTTCGGGCCCGCGTATTTGGCACATTGTGCGACCCGCTGGCTTGAGGAGGAAGAATAATGGACAGGCTTTCCTTTGATCATCAAAGAATAGCAGAAGGCCATGTCACTAAAGGGATTCTGAAAAGAATCTCTTTTTTTTATAAAAGTTGAAGACAATTAGAGATCTGCTTCGTTATAGTAAATGAAGGCAGTAAGGGAGGTGGAGATAATCAATGCAAAAGAAGAATTAATAAGATTAGTACAGCAGTACCAGAACCTGATTTTCTCCATTTGCCTGAAATTTACCGGAGATTATTTTGCTGCGGAGGATTTAACTCAGGAAACCTTCCTGGCTGCAGCCTGTCATCTGGACAGCTTTGACGGGAGGGCAGAAAAAGCATGGCTCTGCCGGATTGCCACGAATAAGTGTATAGATTACCGAAAGTCAGCAGCAAGGAGAATGATTCCGGTTGCCGAGGAGGAGCTTCCGGTTATGGGAAGCGTTGAAAATGAACCGCTGCAGTTGGTTCTGACCAGGGAGGCAATGAAGGAGTTGGAAAGCAAGTGCCGCTCACTGCCCTCTCCCTATGCTCAGGTGGCATTGAACTATTTTATTAAAGGGCAAAGAGCAGACGAGATAGCAAGGCAATCAGGAGATAAGCCAAAAACCATTCAAACCCGAATCTACCGGGCCAGAGAAATGCTGAAAAAATCCTACGGAAAGGAGCTGTTGATGCGATGAAAGAAGAAAAATATTTGTCCGATGAAGAATTACTCAGGCTGATTTCTGATGTGGAAAAAAACGAACTGATCAATGCCCCCTGTGATCTGGCAGAAAAAATCATGGCTCAGTTTGAGGAAGAGGAGAAAACGAAGCAGATTAAATTAAATCAGGAAGAAAAAGCGTTTCCCCTGCGGCAAAATAAAGAATATATACAGTATTGCTTCAGGGTATTTACCTCGGTGGCGGCAGCCATCCTGATTCTCTTTAGTATTCCCTCTCTGCCTGATGTGGATACAGCGAGTAGACCATCCTTGCGGATATTTGCAGAGCAGGAGGAAGGGAAGGAAAGAGACAAGAAAAATATCTCAGGGGCTTTATTAGAGGTATTTGACAGCAGAAGTATTTTTACCGGAGACAATCGGTTCAAATTTTTTACAAGATAGGCTGTATTAGGCAGCAGAATGGAGGTAATGATGAAACAACAAAAAAAGAACAGTTTTTTTACCCTTGTCTTTTCTTTTATGCCGGGAGCGGCAGAAATGTACATGGGCTTTATGAAGAATGGACTTAGCCTAATGGGGATTTTTGCCCTTGGCTTTATCATTCCTGTGGTATTAAGGGTCAACGATGTGTTTATTCTTCCTGTCATAGTAGTATGGTTCTATGGCTTTTTTCACGCAAGAAATCTGGCAGCCTGTAAAGAAGATATTTTTCAGGAATTGACAGATGTATATATCTGGGAGGAATTTGGACAGGGAAGACAGCTTCAGATTGCCAGCCATACCCTCAGAAAATGGGCGGCGGTTATTCTGATTGTGAGTGGAGCAGTGGTACTTTGGGAAAATGTCACCGGAATAATTTACAGGCTGATTCCGAATTGGATGTGGGACTATCTTGCCCCGCTGATTGACTCGATACCCCGTATAGTGACAGCCATTTTACTTATCGTAATCGGCATCAAAATGGTGATGGGAAAAAAGGAGGAATATCATGGAGAGGGAGAACAGTAATCGGATCCATCGGGTAGGAAGCTGTACGGCCGGGCTTAGTATGGTGGGCTTTGGCATACTTTTTCTGCTGCACTATTTTTGGAAAAATCTTGACTATGAAAGGATATTTTCTCTATGGCCATTAATTCTGATTGGCCTGGGAGCAGAGCTGCTGCTTTCCAATCGTTGGGAAAAGAAATACATCTATGACAAGGGAGCAATATTTCTGCTGATTATCATGATCTTTTTTGTCATGGGTCTTGCCGCACTGGATGTTTGCTTTCAGGCAGGAATGATGTATATTTAAAGATAAAAGAGGCAGGAGTGCTGATGAATTCGGCATTCCTGTTTTTTCATGAAGCAGGATCAAGGTGAAAGGCAGCCGTTAGGAATTATTGTAGTATCCTTTTATTGACACCCCTTCATGAATATCCTATAGTGGAGAAGAGGAGTTTTGATGAAGAAAGGGTTATCGGTTGAAACGGCAAAACCGATTTTCACTAATATAGAAAAGGAGAGGGCAATGAAAGACGTAGTATTGAAAAAATTTGCAGAAGTATTTGGAGATGGCGAAGGAGCAAAAGTTTTTTTTGCACCGGGACGTGTGAACATGATTGGTGAGCACACCGACTATAATGGAGGCCATGTATTTCCCGCAGCACTGACCATAGGTACCTATGGAGTGGCAAGAAAGAGAAGCGATAACAAGCTGAGATTCTATTCCATGAACTTTGATAAGCTGGGAATAATCGAATCCTCTTTAACGGATCTGCTGCCATGTAAAGAGGCAGGCTGGACCAACTACCCCAAGGGAGTAATGTGGGCTTTTGCCGAAAGAGGGATGAAGATGGATAGTGGAATTGACCTGTTGTTAAATGGAAATATTCCTAACGGCTCAGGACTTTCCTCTTCCGCTTCCGTAGAAGTGCTGACCGGCTTTATTTTAAGAGATTTCTTTGGATTTGACGTAACGAATCAGGATTTGGCTCTAATCGGACAGTTTTCCGAAAACAATTTTAACGGGGTAAACTGCGGAATTATGGATCAGTTTGCCATTGCCATGGGAAAGAAGGATCATGCCATTTTCCTGGATACGGCAGACCTTTCCTATACATATGCGCCCATCAAGCTGGAGAATGCCAAAATCGTGATTACCAGCAGCAATAAGAAGCGGGGCCTGGGAGATTCCAAATATAATGAAAGAAGAAGCGAATGCGAAACCGCATTGACAGAGCTGCAGAAAGTGATCGACATCAAGGCTTTGGGAGAACTGACGGAAGAGCAGTTCGAGGCCAATAAATCAGCAATTAAGGATGAAGTCCGTATGAGGAGAGCAAAGCACGCAGTCTATGAAAATCAGAGAACCATCAAGGCAGTAGAGGCTTTGCAGGCCAATGATGTGGCTCTTTTCGGACAGTTGATGAATGCTTCTCATGTTTCCCTGAGAGACGACTATGAAGTAACCGGCATTGAGTTGGATACCTTGGTGGAAGAAGCCTGGAAGATTGAGGGAGTGATTGGTTCCCGAATGACCGGTGCCGGCTTTGGAGGCTGCACGGTGAGCATTGTTAAAGACGAAGCGATCGATTCCTTTATTGAAAAGGTAGGAGAAGCCTATAAAAAGAAGATCGGATATGGCGCCGACTTTTATGTCGTAGAGCTGGGGGATGGTCCCAGAGTATTGTAAGAGTATTGGCTCTTCACAAAAGAAATAAAAAGAGAGATGAACAGGACTGCAAAGAAGCTTGCAGTCCTGAATTTTGAGGACGCAGCAGGCAAAATGGCTGTCGGTAGAATTAGAAAAAGAAGAGTAGGAAAAGTAAATGGAGGGAACCATGATTGGTAAGAGAATCCTGGAGCTGGTAGATTATGGATTGAAAAATGGCTTATTGGAAAAAGAGGATAGGATATATACTGTCAATCGCCTTCTGGAGCTGTTCGGTTTAGATGAGCCGGAAGAAGGTGATATATCCCCCATAAAGGCAGGGGAAGGCGATACTTTTTTTGAAGAGGAAGCGGAGCTGGAAGAAATATTGAAGGATATGCTGGATTATGCGGCAGAGAAGGGACTGCTGGAGGAAAACAGCATTACCTGTAGAGATCTGTTCGATACCAAAATTATGGGTCTGTTATTACCCAGACCCAGCGAGGTGATTCGTCGTTTCTGGAAGCTGTATCGGGAGGAATCTCCCCGGGCAGCCACAGATTTTTATTACAAATTCAGTCAGGACACAGACTATATCAGAAGGTACAGGGTAAGTAAGGATCAGAAGTGGGTGACCCCTACGGAGTATGGGGATATAGATATCACCATTAACCTGTCCAAGCCGGAGAAGGATCCAAAGGCTATTGCTGCCGCTAAGCTGGCTAAACAGGGCGGCTATCCCAAATGTCTTTTGTGTATGGAAAATGAGGGCTATGCCGGAAGGATGAATCATCCTGCCAGACAGAACCACAGAATTATTCCGGTAGAGATCAACGGAAGCCAATGGGGATTTCAGTATTCTCCTTATGTGTATTATAATGAACATTGCATAGTATTTAACAGTGAACATACACCGATGAAGATCGATCATGCAACCTTCTGTAAACTGTTTGATTTTGTTAAGCAGTTTCCCCACTATATGGTAGGCTCTAACGCAGACCTTCCTATTGTAGGAGGCTCTATTTTGAGTCACGATCATTTTCAGGGAGGAAATTATGAATTCCCTATGGCTAAGGCAGTAGTGGAAAAGGAATTCAATATTAAGGGCTTTGAAGATGTTGGAGCGGGAATTGTTAAGTGGCCCATGTCCGTTATTCGGCTGTGGGGAAGGGATACAGACAGGATAATTGCCCTGGCAGACCGGATTTTGGATACCTGGAGAGAATATACCGATGAAGAGGCTTTTATTTTTGCCCATACCCAGGGAGAACCTCATAATACCATCACCCCCATTGCCAGAAAACGAGGGGAATTCTATGAAATCGATCTGGTGCTGCGAAATAATATCACCACACCCGAGCATCCTCTGGGCCTCTATCACCCTCACGCAAAGCTGCATCATATTAAAAAAGAAAATATTGGACTGATCGAAGTCATGGGCCTGGCTGTACTTCCGGCCAGATTAAAGGAAGAAATGGAGCTCCTTGCTGACGCCCTTTTGGAAGGAAGCGATATACGCAGTAATGCGGTGCTGGAAAAACACGCTGACTGGGTAGAGGAATTTTTACCGGGCAGAGAGCCCTTAAGGAGGGAAAATGTAATGGATATCCTTCATGAAGAAATCGGTAAGGTATTTGGTGAAGTATTAGAGGATGCAGGAGTTTATAAGAGAACTACGGAAGGTCAGGCAGGGTTTGAACGATTTATTCAGGCTCTTAATGAAAGAGGCTAAAGCAAAATGAAAGTATTGTTGGTAGGAATTAATGCAAAATACATTCATTCTAATCCGGCCGTGTATTCTCTGGCAGCTTATGCCAACGTGCACCTGAGAAAAGAAGAGCTGAAGAAAATAGAAATACAAATTGCGGAATACACCATTAATCAACAGCAGCAGGAAATCATAGCAGACTTATACAGGAAAAAGCCGGATATTCTGGCTTTTTCCTGCTATATCTGGAACTGGGATATGGTGCAGGACATTTTTACTGTCTTCCATAAGCTGTGCCCTCATGTGCCGATCTGGCTGGGAGGGCCGGAGGTATCCTTCACGGCAGAAGAAATAGTGACGGCTTACCCCTTTCTGGCCGGAATTATGGTGGGGGAAGGAGAGGCCACTTTTACCGAACTGTGTCGTTTCTATTTACAAGAGGGGACAGAAACCTCTTTGCGGCTATGGGATGAAAAAGAAGGCACCTCTCTGGCAGGTGTGGTGACCAGGGAGGGCAGAGGAGCCTTAAGGCCGCTTACCTGCCTGGATGATATTCCTTTTTTTTATCGGGATATGGACATTTTTGCCCATAGGATCGTGTACTATGAAAGCAGCAGAGGCTGTCCATACCGATGCAGCTACTGCTTATCTGCCATTGATAAAGAGCTGCGGCTTCGTGATCTGAAGCTGGTCAGACAGGAGCTGCAGTTCTTTCTGGATAATCGGGTTTCACAGGTAAAGTTTATTGATCGTACCTTTAATGCCAATCAGGAACACGCAAAGGCAATCTGGAGATATCTGCTGGAGAATGACAATGGCGTCACTAATTTTCACTTTGAGGTAGCCGCCGATATTCTGACCAGGGAAGAGTTAGAGATTTTATCTCTCATGAGGCCGGGGCTGATTCAACTGGAAATTGGTGTGCAATCTACGAATATGGATACCCTGCAGGAAATTAACCGTTCTATGAAGCTGGAACGATTGAAAGCAGCTGTAAGGACACTCAGGGAAAATCGGAATATTCACCTCCATCTGGACCTGATAGCGGGACTTCCGGGAGAGGATTATGACAGCTTTGCCCGATCCTTTGATGAGGTTTATGAAATGGAGCCGGATCAGCTACAGTTAGGGTTTTTAAAGGTATTGAAGGGTTCACCAATATGGGAGAGAGGCGAAACCTATGGTATTGTCTGTCAGAACAGGCCGCCTTATGAGGTGCTTTTTACCCACTGGCTTGGGTATGAGGATATTTTACGGCTAAAGGAGATTGAGCAGGCTCTGGAAATCTATTACAACAGCGGACAGTTTATTTATACGGTAGCTATGCTGGAAAAAGAATTCCCCTCTCCCTTTGTTTTTTATGAAAGGCTGGCTTGCTTTATGAGGGAAAAGAAGGAGCTGGGAGCCAGTCCATCCCGAAGCAGCCGTTATCAGCTTTTACTGGAGTTTATCCAAAATAGGATTTGGCAAAAGGAAGAAATGTATATTCAGCTTCTGACCTTTGATCTGTATCTCAGAGAGAAAATAAAGACAAGACCGGATTTTTGTGGTAGTCTTAAGGAAAGCAGGGAGGTCAGCCGTCTTTTTTATCAATGGGAGGAAAAACACAGAGACTATCTGCCCGAATATGATCAATATGACAGCAGACAGTTGGCCAAGATGACCCATCTGGAACCTTTTTTCTATTCAGTATGGAAAAAAGGAGATTGCGAAAAACTTGAGGAAAAACAGTTTATCCTTTTTGCATATGGGCAGAGAAATCCTTTAACCATGGAAGCAAAAATCCAAAGGCTTACTGCTCAAAGAATGGAGGCAATCTGCAGGCCTATAAACTGAGTTAACGCTGTACAAAAAAGGGCTTTAGGATTTATGCCCCAACTGGAAAGCAGAAAAGGGAGGTACCATGAAGAAAAAAACACCACTTATCTTAGAAGCTCTGTTCAGAGAATACGGGAAGGAATATATCTGCTATCTGCATCATGAAAATGCCCTTCAGCTATTGATTGCCACCATGCTCAGTGCACAATGTACAGACGATCGGGTAAATATGGTGACTGAAGACTTATTTAAGCGTTATGTGACGGCACAGGATTTTGCCGGGGCCGATCTGAAGGAGTTGGAGGAAATGATTCATTCCACCGGCTTTTATCGGAATAAGGCAAAAAATATCATAGCCTGCTGCAAGGAGCTTTGTGAAAAGTACGATGGTGAGGTGCCAAATGACTTGGATGCACTCACCAATCTGGCCGGAGTGGGAAGAAAGACGGCTAATGTGGTTAGGGGACACATTTTTCATGAACCCAGTGTAGTTGTAGATACTCATGTAAAACGGATAAGCAAAAAGCTGGGACTGACCAAAAATGACGATCCTGTAAAGGTTGAGTTCGATTTGATGAAGGAGCTGCCTAAAGAATACTGGATCGTATGGAATACTCATATCATTCGTCTTGGCAGAACCATTTGTAAGGCGCCTGCTCCCAAATGTGAGATTTGCTTTCTGCAGGAATACTGCGATGATTTTCAGAAACGGAATAAAAAGACGAAGGCGGCGAAAGCAGACGGGAATAAGGCGGCAGGTAAAGCCGTAAGTCGGAAAAAGAAAGCAGTAAGTGACTAAAATGCTGTAGAGGTGAAAATGAGTGCAGTAATGGATTACGTCTGTATAGACCTGGAAACTACTGGCCTAAGTCCTAAAACGGACAGGATTATTGAGGTTGGAGCAGCAAGAGTCAGGCAGGGAAGGGTGACAGATACCTATCAGCGTCTTATTGATCCCAGAATGCAGTTGGAGGAGCGAATCGAGGAGCTTACCGGAATCAGTAACAGCGATTTGAAGGGACAGCCCGCTCTGGAGGAGATCCTTCCTGAATTGGAAGTTTTCCTTGGAGAAGATATTCTGGTGGGACATCGAATCGGCTTTGACTATTCTTTCTTGAAACGTGCATTCGTTAATGGAAAAAAAGAATTTGAGAAGCAGGGAATAGATACGCTGAAGCTGGCCAGAGCTTTGGTAACAGACTGTGAAAGCAAAAGGCTGGAAAGCCTGTGCCGGTATTTTTCTATAAACCATCAGGCGCACAGGGCATTGGGAGATGTGCTTGCTACAGTTGACCTTTATCAGAAGCTGGCAGAGGATTACTGGCAGGAAGAAAGGAAGGAAATTTTTCTTCCCCGGCAACTGATTTATCGAGTGAAAAAAGAGAGCCCAATTACCAGGGCTCAGCTTGAACGGTTGCAAAGGGTGCTGGAGAAGCATCAGGTGAAGCCGTCGGTGGAAATTGCCTCTCTCACCAGAAATGAAGCTAGTCGTTATCTGGATCAGTTGTATGCAGTATACGGACGATAGTATTTTTTCTGGGAGAGTTCAGTTTTTCGGCCTGTGTGATAAGCTCGGATATTTTCCCGGTAAGACCCTGTTCACGATAAATGGAGGCAGCCAGAGAATAAGAGGAACTGATATCCGTTCCTATAAAGATGGCAGTTTCCAAAACGGTCTGGGCAGCGACGATAAAGCCATTTTCTGCCAGAATAGAGGCATATTCCTGAAGGAGGGTAATCAAATCGGTATAATTCTGGTCATACTCCGTCAGAAGGGCGAGGTTAGCGACTCCATAGGTTGATTTCAGTTCCGTGTTGGTGATATAGTTCAGATTAACGATTTTGCTGTTCTCTAAAGCAATGAGGCGCTCTGTGATTTCGCTAATCCGGGGATTTTCCATCAGGACAGCCAGAGAGGCATTGTCCAGAAGCTGATCGGGAGAGAGCGGGGCAAAAGAAAAGGAGATATAGTTTAAATCCTCCAAGGACTGCTTTCGCACCTCATTGGCAGAATTTTCCCTTGCCCAAAAGGCACTCTCACTATTGAGATGAAGCTTGTTATTTCGATTGATGGCATGACGTACCACCAGACAGAGAATGATAAAACTTGCAAAAAAAGGGAACTTCATATATAATATCCTTTCAAGATAAGCAATTTGTAACTATTCTGAGTCATGTAAATTTTCAATGCAATGAACATCCTGCTTGCAGGAATGAGCCGCAGGAAGGGGGCCAAATTTATGATTAATTTTCACAATGCAAAGACGAAAAAGATTATATCCTCTGTGATCATCATCTTTCTGGTGCTGGCTATGGTAGTACCGACTATTGCATCTTTATTGAGCTACTAATTGGATAAGACAACGATGGTGCTAAGGTTATTCAACTTTAGCACATTTTGTATCTCTTAGCAAGAATTCTATGGAAGAAAGTGTCGAATAAAGGAAGAGATGAAACCTGGAAAATTATCAGAAAGTGTATTAAAGCGCTCTATTTTCAAACAGCTTAAATATAAACGGCAAGAGGTAATTCAGAGTACAGGGATAGGGGAGGACTGTGCTCTTTTTTCTTTTGGGAATGAGCTGGCAGCACTGTCCACTTCCTCTTTTACGGTTTTTGGTGAAGAATTGCTGGTGCCTCAGATTGCCGCAGTAATGAATAATGTGGCGGCAGCAGGAGGAAGTCCGCTGGCCTTGTTGGTTTCTGCGATCTTACCTAAGGAAATTGAGGAGTCTGAAATCAAGAAACTGGCAGCAGGGGTAGAGGGAATATGCAGCCATATGGGCATTCAGGCAGCAGGCGGAGATACCCGAATCAGTCCATGGGTAACAAGACCCCAGCTTACGCTGACTGTGCTGGGAAAGGCAGTACAGGAAAGGGGAATTTCGGGAGAATTTCGTTCCGGTCAGGATGTAGTCATGACTAAAGCCCTGGGGCTGCTGGGAACGGCGCTTTTGGCCAGACAGAAGAGAGAAATTTTGGAGAAACGGCTGCCGAGCAGATTAATAGACGAGGCAGCAGGCTTTGCTTCAGAGGTTTGTGTGATTCCGGAGGCCGCCATAGCCATGAAGTCCGGCGTCAGCGGTATGCACGATGTATCCCGGGGAGGTATCTTTGCTGCTCTTTGGGAACTGGCAGAAAAGGCAGGCGTTGGACTGGAAATTGATATGAAACGCCTTTTGGTTCGCCAGGAAACTATTGAGATAGGTGAAGTGCTGGGAATCAACCCCTATGAGCTGCATGGAGGAGGAAGCCTTCTGGCGATCTGCGACAGAGGAAGTGATTTGGTTATCCAACTGGAAAAAGAAAATATTCCGGCAGTCATCATTGGCCGGACTACTGCTGACAAGGCAAAGGTTTTACTCAATCAGGAGGAAAAACGTTATCTGGATCGTCCTGCGGGGGATTATCTGGAGGAGCTGTTGGCTGAGCCTATCCAGTGCTCTGACACACTAGTAAAGTAATGGGAAAGAACCCTAAAATGAAAATGCTGCCAAAGCAGCAGAATGAGAGGAAAAAATGAGAGAAAAAATCTTACAGATTGTAGAAAAAAACAGCCGTATTGATTTAAAGGAGCTGGCCATTATCCTTGGAGTAGAGGAAACGGATATTGTGGAAGAAATGCATAAAATGGAGGAGGAAGGGATAATCTGCGGTTATCACACCCTGATTGATTGGGAAAAGACCAGTCTGGATAAGGTAAATGCCCTGATCGAGGTTCGGGTTACCCCCCAGAGAGGCCAGGGCTTTGACAGTATTGCGGAACGGATTTACAAATACCCGGAGGTGACAGCGGTATACCTGATGTCCGGTGGCTTTGATCTTTTGGTGATTTTGGAGGGAAAGAGCCTTAAGGAGATTTCCTCCTTCGTCAGTGACAAATTGTCTACGCTGGATACGGTACTCAGTACAGCTACCCATTTTATTCTGAAAAAATACAAGGACCATGGAACCATTTTAACGAAAAAGAGAGTTGATGAAAGAGAGATGTTTACCCCATGAGAAACCCATTATCTGATAAAGTTGTTGAAATAAAGCCTTCAGGTATTCGTAAATTTTTTGACATTGTCAGCGAAATGAAGGATGCCATTTCCCTGGGTGTGGGAGAACCCGATTTTGACACACCCTGGCATATTCGTGATGAGGGAATTTACTCCCTGGAAAAAGGGAGAACCTTTTATACCTCTAATGCCGGCTTAAAGGAACTGAAAATCGAAATCTGCAATTATCTGAGGCGAAGAATCGGTGTGGAATATGATTATCATACAGAAACCATTGTAACGGTGGGAGGCTCCGAGGCCATTGATATTGCTCTTCGTGCCATGATTAATCCGGGAGAAGAGGTAATTATCCCTCAGCCCAGTTATGTTTCCTATGAGCCCTGTGCCATTCTTTGCGATGCAGTACCGGTGATCATTAATCTGAAGGCGGAAAATGACTTTCGCTTAACGGCCCGGGAGCTGCGGGAGGCCATTACAGAAAAAACGAAGATATTAATTTTACCCTTCCCCAATAATCCTACCGGGGCTATCATGGAAAAGGAGGACTTGGAGGCCATTGCAGAGGTTATCCGAGAAAAGGATATCTTTGTGATATCTGATGAAATCTATTCGGAGCTGTCCTATAAGGGAGATCATGTTTCCATTGCAAGTCTTCCGGGAATGCAGGAAAGAACCATTCTCATTAACGGTTTCTCCAAAGCCTATGCCATGACAGGCTGGAGACTGGGCTATGCCTGTGGGCCGAAGTCTATCATCGAACAAATGATTAAAATTCATCAGTTTGCCATTATGTGTGCACCTACCACCAGCCAGTATGCAGCGGTGGAGGCTTTGCGTAATGGTGATGAGGATGTAGCTATGATGCGGGAATCCTATGACCAGAGAAGAAGATACCTGCTTCATGCCTTTAAGGAGATGGGATTGCCCTGCTTTGAACCTTATGGTGCATTTTATGTATTTCCCTGTATCAAAGAATTTGGTATGACCAGTGAGGAATTTGCCACCCGCTTTCTGGAGGAAGAAAAAGTGGCAGTGGTTCCGGGAACGGCTTTTGGTGACAGTGGAGAGGGCTTTTTAAGAATTTCTTATGCCTATTCTTTGGATAATTTGCGGGAAGCTATTGGAAGGCTGGCTATTTTTGTAGGCAGATTGAAAAAGGAGAAAGGTTGAAAGAATTAGATTCTTTCAACCCGGGATCCCAGCTAATGCACAAAGTCCCTGTGATTAAAATGCTGCTAAAGCAGCAGAATGAGAGGAAAAATGAACATTATTTTACATCAGCCGGAAATTCCTGCCAATACCGGAAATATCGGCAGAACCTGTGTAGCCACAGGTTCTGTCCTTCATTTAATTGAGCCGTTGGGATTTCGCCTGAATGAAAAGGAAGTAAAACGGGCGGGAATGGACTATTGGGAGCATCTTGAGGTAAAGCGTTACGTTAACTTTGGGGAATTTCTGGAGAAGAATCCCAAGGCAAAAATCTGGATGGCTACCACTAAGGCAAAGCATATTTATACGGAAGTAGAATATGGGGCCGATGACTACATTATGTTTGGAAAGGAAAGTGCAGGAATACCGGAAGAAATTCTGGTTGATTATGAGGATACCTGCATAAGGATTCCCATGCTGGATAAGATTCGCTCCCTGAATCTGTCTAATGCCGTTTCTGTCGTTCTCTATGAGGCCTTAAGGCAGAATGGCTTTAAGGGGATGCAGCATGAGGGACAGCTCCACCATTTAGAGTGGAAAAAATAAAGCTGTCCCTTTATCTATTCTCAACTATTTTGAGGCTTATAGAAAAAAAGCCAGAAAAATCCACAAAAAGATGAGGCCTGTTATGGTGAGTAATGTAATAAAACTTGACCATTGGGCGTACTCATATATACCTAAAATGATGGATAAGGCTATTTGCCAAAGCAGACAAGACCTTTTTTCGGATTTTTGAGCTTTGTGCTGTATGTAGGAAACGATAAAAAGGCTAATGCAGGCATATAGAAAAATCCGAATAGGAAACAGATCAGATATGGAATAGTCTTTTAGGAGTAGAACACTATAAGGGATAGACCATGACCATAGAAGAGATCCTCTGTTGCTGATGATAGCTGGTGATACATCCTCTTTCTTATAGGCATTTTGGATATTTCCTATTTTGAAGGAGTGAATGACCATTATAGTGCTTAACAAGACCATTAAAGCGGTAATAATAAACACCATACGCATATCTTTGTGCTGAAAATAAAGATAAAGACAATATATCGTTCCAAAAGATATTTGCCAGACTAGAAACAAAAATTGATTTAATACAGAGGCAGCCTTTAAAGCAGGAAATAGGATACCTGATAAAAAGAAGCCGTACAAGTAAACATCTATATAATCCGCCCTTTCTTTATACAAACAGCATAGAAGTATCAATCCGCCCAACCAAAGCCAGAAGTAGAGTTGTAATTTTTTATTCATCGTTTTTACCATAACTGCTTTGAAGCCTTTCTTTTGATCCGGTTCCGTTTCCGCCTGGTCTTTTTATATTTTTAAAATACCAGATAATTCCATTATTTTCCAGAATAACTCCGTAAACGGTCAAATTTCCTCTTCCTCATCGTAGGCAATGGGCAGAGAAAAGACGAATTCGGTGCCAACCCCTTCCGTACTGATTACATTGATATTCTCGTCATGGGATTGAATAATTTCCCGAGTGATAGATAAGCCCAGACCGGTTCCCTTCTTGTCCTTTCCCCTGGACAGGTCGGTCTTATAAAACCGATTCCAAATCTGCTTCAGGCTGTCCTTGGGAATGCCGATACCACTGTCCTTAACGGAAACAAAAATTTTGCTGTGCTTTTCATAGGTTTCAATCTTGATGGCGGAATCGGGATGGGAGAACTTAATGGCATTATCCAGAAGATTATAAAGCACCTGCTGAATTTTCCCCATATCAGCCTTTACCGGCATAAGCTCACCGGTTAAAATCAGCTTTATGGCGATCCTTTTATCTCGACAGGAAGGTTCAAAGCTGGTTACAGTATCCCGGATGACCCGATTCAAATCAAAAACTGTTTTTTCCAGAATCATTCCCTTAGTATTCAGATTGTTCAATGTAAGTAAGGAGTTGGTCAGCTTGATCAGCCGCTGGGTTTCGTTGAGAACGATACCAATATATTTGGGATAATCCTCAGTGGCTATGGTGCCATCTAACATAGCCTCCAAAAAGCCTCGGATGGAGGTCAGAGGAGAACGAAAGTCATGGGAAACATTGGCCACCAGCTTCTTCTGGTTATCCTCACTCTTGGCAATTTCACCTGCCATATAGGAGAGGGTGGAAGCCAGATAGCCCATCTCGTCTTCACTTTCAATCTGCAATTCATAGTGCATATTACCGCTGGCATACTGTTCCGTAGCAGTAGTAATTTTTCTCAGTGGGATGTACACAATCTCCGTAAAAAAAATCAGAATAATCAGAGAAAGTAAAAACAGCAGAATCAGCATAATATAAGAAATCTTAAGGAGATTTTCTTTAGAGGCTATGAGGGAGTCCATACTGCTGTGAATAACCACATATCCCTTTACCGTATAGTTTGAGGTAATGGGGGCAAATACACTGAGCATATCCTCTTCAAAGGAATCAAAAAAATTCCCGATAGTGTAGTAGGAGCCTAGGGTTACGGTAGGGTCAAAGTTCTCTACTATCCGTTCGTTTTCCACATCCACAGGCTGAGTGGAGTCCAAAATCATCCGGCCGGAGGGATTGATAATCCATATGGTGGCTGAAAGATAAGTATCCAGGGCATCTAACTGTTTTTTTACTGTATCCAGAGAAACGGTAGTGTCGTAAAGATCAAAGGCATAGGTGTTGGCAATCAGAGTGGCCTCCTTATACAGGGCATCTGCTTTTTCCCGCTTTAAATGCTCCAGGGTCATGTTGGAAACAAAAACAGCTACCACAATGAAACCAAAAATACCAAAAATCAGATAGGCCAGACAAAATTTCCAGTAGAGAGTCTTACGCATTCTTATGTCACCTCAAATTTGTAGCCGATTCCCCAGATAGTGGCAATCCGCCAGTTTGCATGATCCTTAATCTTTTCCCTAAGGCGTTTAATATGCACATCTACAGTACGGGTATCTCCAATATACTCATATCCCCAAATCTGATCCAGAAGCTGCTCCCTGGTAAAAACATGGTTGGGAGAGGCAGCAAGGAAATATAAAAGCTCCAGTTCCTTGGGGGGCATATCTACCGTTTTTCCCCTGTACATGACAGAGTAATTGGTCTGATTGATGACCAGCTCCGGATATTCCACGCATTTGATATCGGACTTTTCCTGGGTACTTGGAAGGGGCTTGAATCTCCTCAAGACGGCTTTAACCCGTGCCACCAGCTCCTTGGTATCAAAAGGCTTTTCCATATAATCATCGGCACCCAGCTCCAGACCCAAAACCTTATCGAAAACCTCACCCTTTGCGGAAAGCATAATAATGGGAGTAGAGGAACCGGCTCTCACCTGACGGCAGACCTGATAGCCATCAATGCCCGGGAGCATTAAATCCAGAATAATCAGATTGGGGGAAAAGCTGTCCAAAGCCTTAAGGGCAGATTCACCATCATAGACGATCATCGTTTCAAAGCATTCCTTAGTTAAATAGAGGGAAATCAAATCCGCAATATTCTGATCATCATCAACGATTAAAATTTTTTGTTTGGCTGCCATAATAAACTCCTTTCTTTACCTGAAGAAATGATTGCATTAGAGTCCTGCTGCTTGCAGATTAAGCATAACTGAAAGCTGATCCATCAGCTCTTAAATTCAGCTATTGTAACACCTGCGTCACCTTCTCCGAATTCGCCCAGACGGAAGGATTTAACCGTTTTGCAGCGTTTTAAATGGTTGTGTACACCGGCCCGAAGGGCACCGGTTCCTTTGCCATGAACAATACGCACACTGGGCAGGTGAGCCAGGTAAGCATCGTCCAGATACTTGTCCAGAAGGGCAACGGCTTCATCCACCGTTTTTCCCAAGAGATTAATTTCCGGGGAAATACTGAAGCTTTTGGACATTTTAATTTTGCCGCTGCCGGTACGATTTAAAACGGGGGTAGTAATAGTGGGCTCGTCAATAAGAACCAAATCCTTAATATTAGCCTGGGAACGCATGATTCCACATTGAATAAAAAGATTACCCTTTTGATCCGGCAGAGAGCTGACGGTTCCCGTAAGCCCCATGGAAAGAATTTTTACTGCATCTCCCAGCCTAAGCTGCTCCGGCTTTAGAGCTCTGGCGGTGGGAGTCTTGGTCTTCAAGGTCAGCTTCTCATTTTTTTGATTGATTTTATCCCGTACCTGAGAACGGGTTTTCTCCAAATCCTTCATGGAAGCTCCGGGGCCGGCCTTTTGAAAAATACGAATGGTTTCGTCGGCTACAGACTTAGCCTCCTGAAGAATTTCTCTGGCTTCCTCATTGGCTTTGCGCAGAATTTTCTCCCGACTTTCATCGATTTTGTCATTTTTTGCCTGAAGACGATTCTTTAGCTGTTCAATTTCTGCCTTGTATTTGACGATTTCCAACTGCTCCTTCTCAATGGTAATCCGGCTTTCTTCCAAAGAGGCCAACAGGTCTTCAAAGTTTTCTTTTTCGGCACTGATCTGTTCTCTGGCCTTATCAATAATGTGCTCCGGCAGACCCAGCTTACCGGAAATGGCAAAGGCGTTGCTTTTCCCCGGAATTCCTATTAGCAAACGATAGGTGGGACTTAGGGTTTCCACATCAAATTCGCAGCAGGCATTTTCCACAAAGGGGGTGGACAGGGCATAAACCTTCAATTCGCTGTAATGGGTGGTAGCCATGGTGCGGATTCCTCTCTCATGCAGATGAGAGAGAATGGAGATGGCAAGAGCTGCCCCTTCTGTAGGGTCGGTTCCCGCATTCAATTCATCAAAAAGGCAGAGGGAATCCTGGTCTGCCTCCTGTAAAATGGTAATAATATTTTTCATATGTGAGGAAAAGGTACTCAGGTTCTGTTCAATACTCTGCTCATCACCAATATCAGCAAAAACGTTAGAAAAAACGGATAATTGGGAGCGATCCCGGGCAGGGATATGCAGACCTGCCTGGCCCATCAGAGTGAATAACCCCAGAGTTTTTAAGGAAACGGTTTTGCCTCCGGTATTGGGGCCTGTAATAATCAGTAAATCAAAGTCCTTTCCCAGAGAAATATCGATGGGAACCACCTTTTTTTTATCCAGCAGAGGATGCCGCCCCTTGCGGATATGAATGTAACGTTCCTGATTAAAAAGAGGCTGGCTGGCATTCTGCTCCAGAGCAAGAGAGCCTTTGGCAAAAATAAAATCCAACTGAGTCATGATTTTCTGATTGGCAGCAAGTGCCCCGGTATATTCTCCTGCCTGGGCACTTAAGTCGGCCAGAATCCGTTCAATTTCTTCCTTCTCCTGAAGCTCCAGCTCCTTTAGCTGGTTGTTCAGAGTGACTACAGAGGCTGGCTCAATAAACAGGGTAGAGCCGGTAGAGGACTGGTCATGAATCATACCTGGCACCTGTCCCTTGTATTCTGCCTTTACCGGAATACAGTAGCGGTTGTTTCTCATGGTTACTACCGCATCCTGGAGATAGCTGCGTAAAGAGCCATTTACCATACCGGTAAGCTGACTGTGGATTTTTTCATTATTCAGCATTTTTGAGCGACGGATATGCTTCAGGGCAGGGCTGGCATCGTCAGCAAATTCTTCTTCGGATAAGATGCAGCGGCGAATCTCCTGAGCCAAAGGCGTCAGCGGCTCGATAGCCTCAAAATAAGTATCCAGACTATCTTCCGGGCTGTCCTCTCTTTCCTTCCGGCCATAGGACTTTATTCTATTGGCATTTTCCAGAAAACCGGCTATGGTGAGAAGCTCAGGGGCAGACAGACAACTGCCGATTTCCAGTGCGCTTAAGGAATGGCCCAGAGGCTTATTGCCGCCAAAGGATATGCTACCCTTTTTGATCAGTCGATTCAGGGCATCTCTGGTATTGGACTGAGCTGCCTCAATCTGTGCCAGATCCGTTTGTGGCAAAAGTGCACTGCATAATTCCTTTCCGGGGGCAGAAGTAGCCCGATCAGTTAACAGGCGGATGATCTTATCAAATTCTAAAATGGTTAATGCTTTTTGATTCATTTTTTACTGCCTTTCCAGGGTATTCTGCGGTTAGTCCAGCGATTCCCTGTAGATTTTGTAGATTTCAAACTCATTATGCTCTATACCATAATGCCCCATATGCTCCATAATCAATCCATTTTGACCAAGAACATTAGTGTCTATTTCAGGCATCCCCTCAGTGTCCAAAAACCAGACCACATGGAAGCTGCGGGAAAAATCAAATTCTTCTGAATAGGCTAATTGCTCCTTGGGAAAATAGCATTCATAAATAAAGTCAAAGGCCTCCCAATTATAGAGAACGTAATCAGTCTCCTGTAAATTCTCTGAAAAAAATGCTTCTGTCTGGGGCACATAGGTGCTGTTATATTCCTGATGATAGCACTCCTTATACTGTACGCCCCCCACAAACAGGAAGAAAAGACTGATAAGAATCAGGATACCCTTATTTGCGGTTCTCATGGCAATAGCAAAGAAAAGTGCCAATAGGCCCAATGCAGGGAAAATATACTGATCCCGGTAAATGGGTGTTCTGTATATTGAAGCAATAACACCAAAGAGAGTAGTACATACGGGAACCAGCATACAAAACAGGGCAAAGATTTCAATCTGTCCCTTATGTAATGCGATCCGGATTATATTGTAGGTACTTGCACCTTTGAGTAAAAGCAAAAAGATCAATACGGCTCCCGGAATCAATTCCAGATCAAAGGTCCAGGTGAAATATCCCCAAATCGTTTCTGCTGTAATCTCCGGAATCCAATAGCCCTGCTCCACATTTCTAACCTGCCGGATAAAGGAAGGCATCCAGGGTAAATAACAGATCACCATGGAAAGGGCAGAGATGATCCATTTAGTTATCCGTTCTCTTTTCCAAATTAAAATTGCCAGAAACAGCAAGCCGGTGATAACGATAACGGATACAAAGGCAAAATAATGGGTATAGGCTGCTAAAACTCCGGTTAACGCAAATACGAAAAAATTCTTCTTTTTCCCATCCATAAATGCCAAATAGGCAAATATTCCACAAACCGTAACGAAGAATAGGGCCGGGGAATACATTCTGACCTGAACGGCAAACTCCATGGAGCAGGGAATACAGGTAAGAAACAATACAAACAAAAAGGATACTCTGTTACCCCAATTTTTGCGTATAACGGTGGCTCCGATGACTAATGTGGCGGTCATTGGGATGATGGCAGCAAGCTTTTGGATTAATAGAGAACGATGAGAGAACAGGGCAAATAATTTTGCATATAAATAATACAATGGCGGATGTACGTCTCTTGCAGTTCCCTCCAGAATCCCAGTGATATTTTGCTCCAATAGCTGCAGGGTAAAGGCTTCATCTGTCCAAATATTATGATTAAAAATCAGAGATATGTACAAAATGGTAATTCCAATTACCATACCCCATAGAATAGCTGCTGCCAGCTTTGGAGATAGCTGTTTTTCCTTAAATACGTTCACTTTTTCCTCCATTCTTACTCTAGCTTAATTGTACAGGCATTGTCAATTGCCCTGATGCGGCGGGAAGGATTCGCATGGAATCCAGAAAGGCTATGAGAAAGCCCAAATTGTCTTTTTAATCGGCAAAAGACAGGTGATAATAATAATGTCTGTAGACAGTTCGTTGATGTTTCCCCCTCGCTATGTAATCGGAAAATACTCATGGAGAGTATAGCATATTTTATGGGAAAATACTATGTACATCCGGATTTACATAGGCTATACTTGTGTAGATAATAAAAAAAGGTTTGGTGAAAGATTTGGAAGAAAAACGGGATTTTGATTTTATGACAGAACGGGTGAAGAATCGCCCTTTAAATAAACGGAAGCTGCTGAGAAAAACACTTTTTACCGCAGCTATGGCACTGGTCTTTGGGCTTATTGCCTGCGTAACCTTTCTGGCCTTAGAGCCAATTGTAGAGAGCTGGCTGTATCCTCAGGAGGCGATGGATAAGGTGGAAATACCCCAGGATACACAGGAGATGCTGCCGGAGGATATGCTGGTGCATGAGGACAGTATGCTGGAGCAGACGGAAGAAGTAATTAATACGTTAAAAAATGAAATGCAGATGAATCCTGCCACCTATCAGGAGCTGTATGAAAGTATTTATGTTCTGACCAAGGACATGGAACCTTCCATGGTAACCGTTACAAGCGTAACGCAGGATGTTGACTGGCTGAATGATCCCTATGAAAGCAAAGGGCAGACCACCGGTTTTCTGCTGGCAGACAACAATAGAGAGCTGATGATTCTGGTTATGACAAAGGAGCTGAAGAGCGGGGAGGAGCTGAGAGTTACCTTTGTGGATGGAGCACAGGCACAGGCTTCTATTAAAGGCCGGGATGAGGAAACAGGGCTGGCAGTGCTGGCTGTACAAAAGGAAGATATGGCTGATGTAACCCTGGAGGCAATCGAGTTTATCAGCTTAGGAAGAACCCTGGGAATCAGCCTTATGGGGAAACCTGTAATTGCTCTCGGCCGACCTCTTGGGAACCAGAATTCAGTGGTTTTTGGCATGATTACCTCGGAGGATGCGGTACTCAGCCTGACGGATGCCAATTATAAGCTGATGACAACAGATATTTATGGAAGCACAGAAGCGACAGGGCTTTTGGTTGACATGAATGGGCAGGTTGTAGGAATTATTAACCAAAGCTTCAATAATAAAACCTCACCTAATCTGATTTCAGCTATTGAAATTACGGAACTCAAGGCGGTTCTCCAGCGGATGTCCAATGGGTTGAAAAACAGTTGTTTGGGAATCAAGGGAACGGATGTGCCCAGTGAAATTGTCGAATCCCAGAAAGTTCCCCAGGGGGCCTATGTGACCGGTATCGTAATGGACTCACCGGCTATGGCAGCGGGGATTCAGAGCGGTGATGTAATAGTGGAAATGGGAGATACCCAGATTCGTTCTTTCAAAGACTATACAGAGGCAGTCCGAAAAAAGAATCCGGGAGAAACGATAGAAATGGTGGTTATGCGCCAGGGGCAGCAGGCCTATCGTGAAGTTAAGCTGGAGGTAGTTGTGGGAGAATTGAATTAAAGTTAGAAGCGATGAAGGCTGAGCAAAGGAATAGGTAAAAACAGCCGAACCAAGAGATTATGTTACTTTTGAAATGGAGGAGATTATGAAATATATTAAGGACTACAGAGACGGTGACAGAGTATTTGATATTTATTTATGTAAGCATAAGCAGTCGGCGGTAACCAAAAATGGGAAGCCTTACGAAAATGTGATTTTACAGGACAAGACAGGAACCATAGATGCCAAAATATGGGATCCAAACAGTGCGGGAATCTGTGAATTTGATGCTCTGGATTATATTGAGGTTTATGGTGATGTGAATGCCTTCCAGGGTGCTTTGCAGATTAGCGTGAAGCGAACCCGTAAATGTGAGGAAGGAGAGTATGACCCTACCGACTATCTTCCCGTAACCACAAAGAATATTGAGGAAATGTACAAAGAGCTTGGAGGCTACATAGGAAGTATAAAAAACCAGTATCTACGTACTCTTTTAGAGGCTATTTTTATTCAGGATACGGAGTTTGCAGGGATATTCAAGAAATCCTCAGCAGCTAAAAGTGTCCACCATGGCTTTATCGGAGGACTTTTGGAGCATACGCTAAGCATTGTTAAGCTGTGTGATTACTATTGTACAGCCTATCCTCTGTTGAATAGAGATTTGCTTTTGACTGCAGCCATGTGCCATGATATTGGCAAAACAAAGGAGCTGTCCGCATTTCCTGAAAATGATTATACGGAGGATGGACAGCTTTTGGGACATATTGTAATAGGCGTGGAAATGGTAGGAGAAAAGGTTCGGCAGATTCCCGGCTTTCCGCCCCTTTTGGCAGCAGAGGTAAAGCATTGCATTCTTGCCCACCATGGAGAATATGAATATGGATCACCGAAAAAGCCGGCTATCATGGAGGCTATGGCTCTTAATTTTGCAGATAACACCGATGCCAAAATGCAGACCTTTGCAGAGCTTTTGCAGTCCACTAAGGAAACGGGATGGATGGGCTATAATCGATTGTTTGAATCCAATCTTCGGGTGACGAAGGTAGATTGAGTATAGACCACTGCATAGTGATTTTTCTGGAATAATCAATAAATCTTAAAAATTGATGTAATTATTCAGAATTCCATTCGCAAAATCGAAGTTACACAGGCTTCCTTTTGCTCATGTGGTTATTTCGCCATATAAATTTACAATTCTGTTTGAATGCAAGCATTCACAGAATGTAAATTTGCATGGCTCTGAATAGTTACAAATTGATTTGGTGAAGATTCAGTAAGGAGATATATGGAATTTAAAAAAAATACTGTCTGTCAGGTAGAAATTGAGGATATAGGGGAGAGCGGAGAAGGTATTGGCAAGGTAGAGGGATATACGCTGTTCATCAAGGATGCTGTAATCGGAGATGTGGTGGTGGCCAAGATTATGAAGGCTAAAAAACATTATGCCTATGCCAGATTGGAGAGGGTGATTACACCTTCTCCTTTTCGTGTTGTACCTCGCTGCAGCTTTTATCGGCAGTGTGGCGGCTGCCAGCTTCAGGCTCTTTCTTATGAAAAACAGTTGGAGTTTAAGCAGAATAAGGTACGAAATAACCTGATTCGCATAGGCGGCTTGACATCAGAGGCCGTTGATAAGGCTATGGAGCCTGCTGTGGGTATGGATGAGCCCTTTTTTTACCGAAATAAGGCACAGTTTCCCTTTGGTGTGGATAAAGAGGGAAAGACCGTTACCGGATTCTATGCAGGCCGGACTCATAGTATTATTGCAAATACCGACTGTGCTCTGGGTGCAGCAGAGAATAAGATTATTCTGGAAAAGATTCTTGCTTATATGAAAGAAGAAGGAATTGCAGCCTATAATGAAAAGAGCCATCAGGGATTGATTCGTCATGTTCTGATTAGAAAAGGCTTTGCCACCGGCCAGCTTATGGTATGCCTGGTAATTAATGGGAAACGTTTGCCTGAAGAGAAGCGCTTGATTGAAGCTCTGTGCAGGATTCCGGGAATGTCCAGCATCAGCATCAGTACGAATCAGGAAAAGACGAATATTATTATGGGGAAGGAAATCCGTCTGTTATACGGAAAGGAACAGATCGAGGATACCATAGGTGGATTGACTTTTCAGATTTCCCCCCTTTCTTTTTATCAGGTAAATCCGGTACAGACTGAAAAGATATATGCCAAAGCCTTAGAATATGCAGCTCTCACCGGAAGGGAGACGGTGTGGGATCTGTACTGCGGAATCGGAACGATTTCTCTGTTTCTGGCTGGAAAAGCCAGGCAGGTATATGGAGTGGAGATTATTCCTGAAGCCATAGCAGATGCGAAAAAAAATGCTGCATATAATGGAATCGCCAATGTAGACTTTTTTGTGGGTAAGGCAGAGGAGATTCTTCCTGAAAAGTATGCAAAGGAAGGAATCTATGCGGATGTCATTGTGGTGGACCCGCCCAGAAAGGGCTGCGATGAGGCCTGTCTGTGTACCATGGTCAAGATGGAACCAAAGCGAATTGTCTATGTAAGCTGCAACTCTGCCACCCTGGCTCGTGATGTGAAATACCTGAGAGAGCAAGGGTATGAGATGGAAAGGGTGGGGGTGTTTGATAATTTTCCTAATACGGGGCACGTTGAGTGTGTAATAATGATGCAGTATTGTGGAAAAGAGAAGAAAAAGTAGGGTTTGACCACAAGATGTTGTGGTTTAAGGGCAAAAATTAGACCAAAAAATGGCTAGTTTTTGCCCTATTTTTTTGCCTATTTTTAAAGATGCACAGGGGTAAAAAAATGGTTTTGGGAGTGATTTGGAGAAAAACAGGAAAAAAGGAAGGAGGGAGAGAGAATACCAAAAACGGGAACGCAGGTAGAGTACAAAGGGAAAAAATATGTCTCACTTAAGGAACTTAGTAAAGATATTAATGTTCCCTATTCGCCATTGATGCACAGATATTATAGGACAGGAGATATCGAGGATGCAGTTTTATGGGCAGCAAATGCGGAGGAAAAGAAAAAATCCTATGTCTTATGGAATCGGCAGTATGAAAATGTAAACAGTATAGCATTAGCGTTTGGATTGAATGCGGGTTCTATATTTGCAAGACTGAAGGGAAACGAATCGCTGGAAGAAATTGTAAAAGGTCTTTTGCAAAAAGAAACAATAATCTTTCGTGGAAAAGAATATAACGGTATCTCTGCATTGGCTACTGCATACAATCATGATCCATCAATTATATTTGACCGACTAAAGTATGGTTTTGAATTGGAAAGAGCATTGCTACAACCAATAAGAAAACCAAATCGTCCAGAACTTGAAATAACCTATCGCGGAAAAGTATATGCCAGCAAAAATGAATTGTATCGGGAACTTGGGATTGCCGGAGATTGCATCCATGAGATGATGACGAATCATGATACAGATTTTGAAACAGCGGTGGATATTTATTGGGAAACCAAATTAAAAGCAGGAATACCGGCGGAAGAAATGTTATCCTATTTGCCTGTGTGTATTATACGGGGCAGATATTATAAGACGGTGGTGGAACTCGCCAATGAAATAGGTATCAGTAGAAACAGCTTATCAGGAGAGTGTTCAGACACAGACAATGGAACAGGATGAGCTGGAAGAGGGCATGGAGCAGGAAGAAGACGCCGGCATGAGCATGGGAATGCAATATGTGGAAGGGATGATAAGGCTTGCCATATTTTTTCTCGTTCTGTCTTTGGCGGCAGTCTCTGATATCCGAAAGCGAATGATTCCGGACTGGATGCCGTTTTTGATTGCTGGGGTAAGTCTGTTTCCACCGGAGCCTGTTTATCTGACAGGACTTCTTGTGGCATTACCGCTGCTCATTGCAGGAATCACTGTAGGAGGTATTGGAGGAGGCGATATCAAGCTGACAGGAGCCTGTGGATTGGTGCTTGGGTTTGAACGGCCCCTTGCAGGACTTCTTATGGCACTGAGTCTTCTGTTACTGTTTCATGCAGCAAGGAAGTGCATAAGGAAAATAAGAAAACTAAATTGTGTAGCAGAGAAGGAACAGGCATATCCGCTTGTTCCTTTCCTGCTTGTCGGGATGGTTATAAGTGTCTTTATGTTTTTGTAAAATGGCATTTCTAAAACCCTGCAAAAACTTTTTACTTTCTATTGATAATATTTCGGTATGCCGATATAATAGATAGAGAGGAGGAAGAGGAAATGGTAGAAAGGTTATTAAAGAAACAGAACATGACAAAATACCGACTTGCAGTAGAAGCAGGTATTCCTCACGCTACACTGAATGATATATGCAGTGGAAAAACCAGACTGGAAAAATGCAGTGCAGAAACGGTATATAAATTAGCAAAGGTATTGGGCGTTTCCATGGAGATGCTGACAGTTGCAGCAATACAGAATGCAGAAAGGGAACGTGCCTACGAGTATGGCCTGCCGGAATATCTGCAGCACGATTTAGATGCCTACAAGGAAGGTCTGAAAAACAAGTCCGATTTATTGGATTGCCTGTGGGGAGAACTGTACGGAAGCATTAACATAGCAGAGATTAATGATGGAGCAATTACACGGGAACATGCAGAATTTTTGCGAAACAAGTATCTTTTCGGAGGAAAACATGACAGGAACGATTGATTTTACAAACTGCAAGAAGATTTTAGGAAGAGCATACAATGGTGCTAACGGAAAGAAGATTGCAGTGGAATATAACGGAAGAGAGTATATGCTTAAGTTTCCACCGTCCGGTGCTACGAAGCCGACAGAGCTGTCCTATACGAACAGTTGTATCAGCGAGCATATAGCAAGCAGTATTTTTAACATGGTTGGCATCAAGGCACAGGAAACCCTGCTTGGAACCTATGAAGTAAGCGGGAAAGTGAAGGTGGTATGTGCATGCCGGGACTTTACTGAGAAAGGATATCGGTTGTTTGACTTTTGCTCCATAAAAAATACCATTCTGGATTCCGAATCCGAAGGAAGTGGAACAGAACTGGCAGACATTATGGATACCATAGAAAAACAGCAGTATGTGGAACCGTCCCTTTTGATGCAGCACTTCTTTAATGTCTTTGTGGTAGATGCCCTGCTTGGAAATTTTGATAGGCACAATGGAAACTGGGGCTTTTTGTATGATGATTCCACAAAAGAGGCAAGCATTGCTCCGGTTTATGACTGCGGAAGCTGTCTGTTGCCGCAGGCAGACGAGAGGATTATGGAACAGGCACTGGTAAATGAAGATGTGATGAATGCCAGGATATACCAATTTCCAACATCAGCAATTAAGTTAGACGGAAGAAAAATCAATTACTATGATTTTCTTATGTCGGCAGAGGAGCCGGAATGCAATGCCGCAATACAAAGAATGGTTCCGAAAATTAACTTGGAGCAGATAAAAGGGTTTATTGAGGAAGTACCCTTTATTACCGAGTTGCAGAAAACCTTTTATAAGAGGTATATAACTGCAAGGTTCGAACAGATTTTAAAGCCTGCATATGACATGGTAATGTCAGAAAAGCAGGAGTTGTCCGAACCGAATATGACAATGTAATAGATGAACTTAGAGGACACCGTAAAAAATGCGGTGTCTTTTTTTGCTTTATAGGAAAGACCGCCTGCGGCGCTCTCTTGAATTGAAAAGGGCCCGCACGGAGGCGGGCACAACAAGCAGACGAATGTTGGTTTAGAAGATA
>SFDP01000061.1 GCA_004558185.1 Lachnospiraceae bacterium
GGACTGATGCTCATAAAGGTTAAGCCGATGATCCACCAGAAAGGATACATCGTTTTTCATGGACATATAGATGGCGTTCTCCAGGGTCACGATGGTCAGCTCCTCCGGGTTCTCATGTCCGGTGTGGTTCAGGGCATTATACAGGCTTAATAGCCTCTCCTTATCCCGGTATAACATGGCAAATACGGTGCTCTTGTACTCCCGGTTGGGGATGGGGATTTCCCGGCCTTCGTTACCTTCTCCTGGGTTATGGGTTTCTTGGGTTCCGTTGATGTCGTTCTTTTCTTTCGTCTGATGGATTTCTTTGGTTTCTTTCTGTTTCATGGAGTCCTCCTGACTGCAGGAGGCTTCCCTTTATAGAGGCTGTGACAGCCTCTGTCCTCCCTTAGAAAGCTCCTGCATGATTGATTTGTTCGCATAGAGCTTCTAAAGAAGTGAACAAAGACGGCTTGTGCCGGATTAGAACGTCTATTGCTTGTACACAGCATAGCACAAATGAAGATAATTGTAAATGGGTGTGAAAAATAGTTTTTATTGAAATTTAGGGTTATTTCGGCCCCCTACTGCAAACGCCTGACTCCTTTATAGGCGTCTTTCCTTTTCCAGCCTGTTCCTGATTCGAAGAGCTTTAAAAAAGTCCTGCAAAATTTCACTGCATTCCTTTTCCAAAATACCTCTCTCCACCTCTGCCTGATGATTGAATTCTGCCATTTGGAGAATATTTAGAATACTCCCTCCACAGCCCGCCTTGGGATTCATTGCTCCCATGACCACCTTACTGATTCTGGACTGGATAATGGCTCCTGCACACATCTGGCAGGGCTCCAGCGTTACGTACAGCGTACATCCCTCCAGCCGCCAGTCTCCCATCTTTTTACTGGCCCGATTGATGGCTGTAATCTCTGCATGGGACAGGGTATTCTTATCCGTATTACGCCGATTATAGCCTCTGGCAATAATTTTATCCTCATAAACAATGACACACCCAATGGGAACTTCTCCCAGGGCATATGCTTTCCTGGCCTGCTTTAAGGCCTCCCTCATGTATTTTTCCTGCTGTTCCATTTTCCCTCTTTATGGCAGATTATTTCGCTTAATCTATTGCCTATGCTTTTTCAATAGAGAGCTGCTTCTCTTATCTTTCCACCTTATTATACTGTAATAGTGCTTCCTGTCAAAGGCTTCTTGCTTATCCTTATTTCCTTTTCTTACCTATAGCTTAACTTCTATCATGTAATAGCCGAAACTTCCGTTTCTGACGGGAAATTCCGTTCCCTCAAAGCCTGCAAATCCAAACAATCCGGCCGCCTGCTTCTCCTTTTCATAAAATACTCCCGGTACTCCAATATAGTATGGCACTTCCTCTCCATCCTCCAGCTTTCCTAAAATCATATGCTGATAATTATAGTAGCCGTGGAGCAAAAAGCTGTTATGCACCAGCCTTTGGTATTTCTCCTGTAAAATAATAAAATCCTCCGGTTTAATAGTGACAAAGGTCTTTCCTCCGGGAAAGGGATGAACCTGTGGATAATGGCGGCAGAGCTGTTCCCACTTATCCTCCTCCAGGGGTGGATGAACAGGAAGTTGGGCAGCTTCTTCCCGTGGTTTTTTGGAGTGAAATTTTGGCAGCTCTTTTTTTTCCTCTTGTATCGCCCCTTCTGCCTTTACTGTTATTTCTGAGTTTTCCCGAATATTTTCCTTTGTAGCTTTGTCCATATGACGATCATTTGCTTGAGCAGCCTCGATCTGAAAAGCTGAAGGCTCGTCTTTAGCAGCTCTCCTTTCCGGCAAAGGCAGCTCAATGGGAATATAAAGGTTCCTGTCTTTTTCCAGTTCGATCTGCAAGGCCTTAAGCCCTGTCAAATCTATCTCTCCCTCGGCTCCTGCGAGAAACAGGTGTCCCCCTCTGTCAAAGGCCTCGAAGGATTCCTTTAAACTCCCCTGCCCCTTTTCCAGGTCAATGTAAGCTATGCGTTTTCTTTCTTTTTCCTCTCTCAGCGCAAAGCAGCCGCTCAGATTCCCCATATCCTTTATTTCTATTTCCAGTCTGTGCCGATTCCCCACAAACTTCCAGCGCAGGAATCCGGCATTATGTATTCTCAGTCCCTTTTCATAATAATCAACATAAGCTATATAACGAAAAAATGATTCCATGGACAATCCTCCTATGGAATCATTCTATTCTTTCTTTGCTGATTTTATGAATGAAAGTTATTGTCAATATATTGCAAATAGCTGACTACCATTAATGCGATCTTAAAGGTAAGAGCATCATCAAAGTTCCGAATATCTAATCCGGTCTCCTTTTGCAGCTTCTCAATTCGATAAACAAGAGTATTTCGGTGGATATATAGCTGTCTTGCCGTTTCCGATACATTCAGGCTGTTTTCAAAAAATTTGTTTATGGTAGCAAGCGTTTCTTCGTCAAGCCGATCGGGAAGATTATCTCCAAAAATTTCCTCCATAAACATCTGGCAAAGATTGGTGGGAAGCTGGTAAATCAGACGTCCGATACCCAGGTGCTTATAGGAAATTACCTTTCTGGCAGCATCAAAAATCTTACCTACGTCCATGGCCATTTTAGCTTCCTTATAGGATTTGGAAACCTCCTTTAATTCGGAAACAACCGTTCCATAGGCCACCCTGGCCTTCAGCATTGCCTCCGTATTCAGCATATCCACTATGGTCTGGGCAATCTGCTCTATTTCTTCGTCATCCTCGCCTTTCTGTAAGGCTTTGATAAGGATCACTCCTCTCTCATCTACTGCAATTACATAGTCACCGTTCTGCTGAGAAAACAGACTTCGCATCAGCTCCATTACCCCGGTATCCTTATCCAGCTTCGTTTCAATCAGATAAACAACCCTTCTTACTTCCACATTAATATGAAGCCTTTTTGCCCGATTGTAAATATCCACCAGCAAAAGATTATCCAGGATCAAATTCTGAAAGTAGTTGTTGCGGTCATACTTTTCTTTATAGGCTGTCAAAAGTCCTCGAATCTGACTGACGGCAATTCTTGCAATCATATAAACATTATCCCCTTCACCATAGGCCGCAAGAATATAGCTGTCTTTGCCTTCGTCTTCAACCTTCAGCAAATGGCATTTTCCAATCACCTGGCTATCTGCCGCAGACCCCGCAAAATAGGCCAATGCATCGGCCTGTACTGAGGCCGCCTCTGAAGTAATTGCTATTCTGATTCCCTCAATATCATATAGTGCCAGTTCAACCTTCGTAATTTCCTTTAATTCATCCAAACAATTCTGCAGGGTTTGATTCGTTAACATCCAATTACTCCATTTCTTTAAATTTATAGGGCTGCTTATTAAGCAGTAAGGGTGCCAGAGGACTTATCCTCCGACACCCGAATATGTTCTGTTTAGTTGGTGATCACCTGTTCTGTTTCTTTATCGAAAACATGAATCTTTTCTACATCAAAAGCAAATTTGATTTCATCCCCGGGTCTTGCATTGGTACGAGGATCTACTCTTGCCGTGATCGGATACTCTGCCAAATCAAAATATAAGTAAACCTCAGCACCCAGCAGCTCGTATACCTTAACTTTGGATTCAAATACGCATTTTGAGCTGGCAATAAATATCTCCGAATCATAGACATCCTCAGGCCGAACACCAAAAGTAACCGTCTTTCCGTTGTATCCGCCTTCAATCAGCTTCTTGGACTTTGCCGGCGGGAGAGGAATGGATTTTCCTGCAATCTCCAGATTAGCCACATCACCCTCTACCTTTACTACTGCATCCATGAAATTCATCTGCGGTGACCCCATGAAGCCTGCTACAAACAGATTTTGAGGCTTCTCATACAGATTCTGAGGAGTATCAACCTGCTGAACCACACCGTCCTTCATCACGACGATTCTGGTACCCAGAGTCATTGCTTCAGTCTGATCATGGGTAACATAGATAATCGTAGTACCTAATCTCTGATGAAGCTTGGCAATCTCAATACGCATCTGCACACGAAGCTTGGCATCCAGGTTGGATAAAGGCTCATCCATAAGGAAAACCTTGGGATTACGAACGATAGCACGTCCCATAGCTACACGCTGTCTCTGTCCTCCGGACAACGCCTTGGGCTTACGATCCAAAAGTGCAGTCAAATCCAGGATTCTTGCTGCCTCCTTTACCATCTTGTCAATCTCGTCTTTAGGAACCTTTCTTAGCTTAAGACCAAATGCCATATTATCATATACGGTCATATGAGGATATAACGCATAGTTCTGGAACACCATCGCAATATCCCTGTCCTTAGGCTCAACATCGTTCATTACCTTGTCACCAATTTTCAATTCACCGGAAGAAATGTCTTCCAGTCCGGCAATCATACGAAGGGTAGTGGATTTACCGCAGCCGGAGGGGCCTACAAAGATAATAAACTCCTTGTCCGCAATCTCCAGATTGAAATTCTTTACCGCTTCAAAGCCGTTGGGGTATACCTTACAAATGTTGTTTAAAGATAAACTAGCCATTTTCCGTTTCCTCCTATTCATGGGCAGATGCCAATTATGACTGTTTTTAAGTATACAGAAACTGCCATTTTTTCACCATGCCATTATTCCACAAAGATTTCCGGTTTTTCTATACATTTTGCCAGACCCTTATTCTTCCGGTTTCTCTTCTTCCCCATTATTCTCAACAGATTCCTCCTCTGGCTCATAGCGCTTGAATATCCCCTTCCAGATAAAGCTGTTTGCATAAGCCGGTCCTGCAATTCCAAAAAGAAGATACACTCCCATCAGGGTACCGTGAAGGGGAAGTATCAAAACGGGAAGTATGTAGATCGCTGCCATCAAAAGACTTTTAAATACATGAATAATACTCATCAGAAACGCATTTTTAATGGTATTTACTACCGTATTGCTGAATCTGCCTAACAGAGGAAAGGCATACATTGCCGTAAGACAGACAAAAAAATACAGCATATAGATGATTAACTTAAACGCCTTGGGAAAACTGACGGCATCTGCATTAAATATTCTTATATCAATATAGAAGAATATTGTCACCAGCAAAAAGATTCCCCAGATTATGGCAGACTGTCGAAAATTCTCACGAAAGGATTTGAAAAAATCCCTGACAATGTAGCCCTCTTCATTCCTTGCCATTTTCATCGTCACATAATGCAGTGCAGTGATCGATGTCCCTATAGTCACTATGGGAATGCAGCAGATCAGACAAATAACATTCAGGATCACCACATCCGTGAGCCGATTTAAAAATTGGATAAAAGGATTATCCAGGTCAAAAAAACTTCTCATTCCTTCCTCTCGTTCCTTCCTTAATATTTTCTTCCATCATAGATTCAGCTTCATTGGAGTATAAAAAATACCCTCTTTCTCCTGCTCACCCGCCAAATCCCAAAAGCCGATTTTGTGGTAGAATTCTATTGCATAGGGGGCGGCATTTACCGTTAAAAAACGTATTTTTGTTTCCTCAAGCAAATAGGTTGCCAGGGCTCCAATCAGAGCACTTCCTATTCCCTGTCTATGGTATTCGCCTTCCACAAACAGCAGGGAAATATGATATCCATTTCTTAAAGTGATCAGGCCGATGATTTTTTCCTCCTCCAAAGCCAGCATCATCAAATATTCCCCTTTCAGAAACATTTTTTTTAACCACTGATCGGAGATAAAATCACGAAAGCTCTCGATTCCCTCCGGCTTATAGTCTGCGGCTTCAAATTTAAGAAAGGTTCGCCAGGCCAGACCCATGGCTTCCTCCCAGTCCTTTTCACAGGCCATACGAATAGAATAGTATTTATTATCTTTTATCATAGGTTCAAAACAGTCCTTTAAAAAAATCTACTACAGTAGAGGTCATATCAGAAAAAAAGTCTTTAACAGAGTCCACAAAGGTCTTTTGGATCGTTTCCTGAACCGTATTCAGGATTCCCTTTCCCCACTGTTCGCACAGACCATTGGCCTGATGGAGGAGCTTTTCGGCATCCAATCCCAGATCATTCATTTTATCTGCCAGCCCGGCAGCCTCCACAGGCAGGCTCATTCCCAGGACCAATAATACTACAAATAATAAGCCCAGTCTTTTCTTCATCGGCTTTCACCTCACTTTTCCAAAAAAGGGATAAAACGATTCCTCACTCGCTTTATCCCTCCCCTTTTTTTCAGTTAGCAGATTTCTGCTCCCGGGGGCATATCCTTCTCCGGTGTCAAAAGAGCCAGATTGCCTTCTTCATCCTCCGCACATAGAAGCATTCCCTCGGAAACCACTCCCGCAAGAGTGGCCGGCTTCAGGTTGACCAGAACCATTACCTTTTTTCCCACCATTTCTTCTGCACTGTAATGCTGTTTGATTCCGGAAACAATCTGCTTTACCTGGCTGCCAATCTGAACCTGACTGCACAACAGCTTTTTGGATTTCTTTACTTCCTCACAGGAAATAATCTTACCAACCCGAAATTGCAGCTTATCAAAATCCTCATAAGAAATCTCCGGCTTCATTTCTCCGTCAATAACCGGCTCTGAAGCTTCCTCTTTTCCTTCATTCCTCTGGGCAAACATGGCCTCTGCCTTTTCCAGGACTTCCTTCTCATCTAATCTTGCAAACAGAATTTCCGGCTTGTCCGTTACCTTATTCCCGCTGGGGTACAGTCCAAAATCATCCAGCTCATCAAAGCTCCTTAGAGAAGTATTTAGCTGAGCAGCGATTTTTTCTGCCGTAGCAGGCATAAAGGCTTCCAGAAGTGAAGCTCCAATGACAATACTCTCTACCAGATTGTAAAGCACCTGGCTTAAACGCTCCTGCTTTGCAGGATCCTTTGCCAATACCCAGGGTTGCGTTTCGTCAATATATTTATTACACCGTTTAAAAAGAACGAATATTTCTGTCATGGCATCTGCCACCCGAAGTTCATCCATTTTTTCCGTAGCCTTTTCCTTCGTGGAAAGAACGACGGTTTTTAAATCCTTATCTACTTCTTCATCTGCCCCTGTGCTTTTTACCACTCCGTCAAAATACTTGTTGCTCATGGAAATGGTGCGGTTTACCAGATTTCCCAGGGTGTTGGCCAAATCAGAATTTATTCGTTCCACCATCAGCTCCCAGGAAATAACTCCATCGTTGTCAAAGGGCATTTCATGAAGGACAAAATAGCGGACTGCATCTACCCCAAAAAAGGAAACCAGATCGTCTGCATAAAGAACATTTCCTTTGGATTTACTCATCTTACCGTCACCCTGTAAGAGCCAGGGATGACCAAAGACCTGCTTGGGCAGGGGTTCTCCCAAAGCCATCAGAAAAATGGGCCAGTAAATCGTATGAAAACGGATAATGTCTTTACCAATCAAATGCAAATCTGCGGGCCACAGCTTCTTATATTGTTCACTGCTTCCTTCCACATCGTAACCGATACCTGTAATATAGTTGGACAGTGCATCCAGCCATACATAAACCACGTGCTTTTCATCAAAATCTACCGGTATCCCCCATTTAAAGGAGCTTCTGGACACACACAGATCCTGCAGTCCGGGAAGAAGGAAGTTGTTCATCATTTCGTTCTTACGGGACACCGG
This sequence comes from Lachnospiraceae bacterium, assembly GCA_004558185.1. GTDB lineage: Bacteria > Bacillota > Clostridia > Lachnospirales > Lachnospiraceae > SFDP01. The sequence continues at coordinate 7,553 of SFDP01000061.1, forward strand.
CTGAATAAATTCCGGATGGTTATTAATATGTTCGATAAGGCGGTCTGCATACTTACTCATTCTGAAAAAATAAGCCTCTTCCTCAGCCGGCTTTACCTCTCTTCCACAGTCAGGGCATTTCCCCTCTGCCAACTGGGATGCAGTCCAAAAGGACTCGCAGGGTGTACAATACATTCCCTGATAGGAGCTTTTATAAATATCTCCCTGGTCATAAAACCTTTTAAATATCTTCTGTACCTGCTGCCTGTGCTCCTGATCCGTGGTACGGATAAATTTATCGTAGGACACGTTCATCAGATCCCATAACCCCTTTATGGTAGCCGCCACATCATCCACCAGCTCCTTGGGAGTAATTCCTGCATCTGCTGCCTTTAATTCTATTTTCTGTCCATGCTCATCGGTTCCGGTCTGAAAGAAAACATCATAGCCTTCTTTGCGCTTATATCTTGCAATACTGTCTGCCAGAATCGCCTCATAGGTATTCCCGATATGGGGTTTGCCCGAACCATAGGCAATGGCCGTAGTCATATAATATTTTCCCTTATTCATGCGATACACCCCTTTGCGATAATTTTTCCATAAATGATACTGCCCGTTCTTCAGTATTTGCACCAAATATTGCCGAACCGGCAACGATTACATTGGCTCCTGCCTGAAGCACCAGTTCCACATTGTCCAGATGTATTCCTCCATCCACCTCCAAGTCGGTATCAAGCCCTTTCTCGGTCAGCATGGCCCTTACCAGACGAATTCTCTCCGTAGAATCCTCAATATATTTCTGGCCGCCAAAGCCCGGCTCCACACTCATAATAAGGATCATATCCACTTCCTCCAGATAGGGAAGAAGACTTTCTACCGGAGTCTTTGGTTTAATGCTGAGCCCAGCCTTTACCCCTCCATCATGTATTTTTCTCAAGGTTGCCTTTACGTCACTGCAGGCCTCCAGGTGAATGGTAATGATATCTGCACCTGCCTTCACAAAATCATCAATATAACGAACAGGCTCTTCAATCATCAGATGTACATCAAAAATGATCTTGCTGGCTTTACGAATGGAGGCAATGACCGGCATCCCAAAGGAAATGGAGGGCACAAATCTGCCATCCATCACATCAATATGAAGATACCTTGCTCCTGCTCCTTCCACGGTCATAATCTCTTCTCCCAGTCGGGTAAAATCCGCAGAAAGAATAGATGGGGATAAAATATTCATCGATTTCTTTATTTTCCTTCTAAAAATTCTTTTACCTGTTTATATACACCTTCGCCGTCTAATCGGTATTTGGCAAGCAGAGCATCTGCCGAACCGGACTCACCATAAATGTCCTGCATACCAATTCTGTATACCGGTGTGGGAGCCTTACTGCTCAAAGCCTCACAGACTGCACTTCCCAGTCCTCCAATCACAGAATGCTCCTCTACCGTTACCACCTTCCCGGTTTTTCTGGCAGAAGCCACTACCAGCTCCTCATCTAAAGGCTTTATGGTATGGATATTAATAATTTCAGCACTAATATTATCCCGGGCAAGTTTTTCGGCTGCCTCCAGGGAGGAATTTACCATCAGGCCGGTAGCAATAATGGTAATATCGCTTCCTTCCTGTAATACCCGGCCCTTCCCCAGCTCAAAGCAATAATCCGGCCTGTCATTAATGACCGGTACATTTGCCCGGCCAAAGCGAAGATAAACCGGTCCCTGATGTTCGATAGCCGCCTTTACCGCCTCTATGGCCTCAATATAATCCGCCGGGTTAATGACAACCATTCCCGGTATGCTTCTCATCAGAGCAATATCTTCGTTACACTGGTGAGAGGCGCCGTCTTCCCCTACTGTAATTCCCGCATGGGAAGCGCCAATCTTTACGTTCAGTTTGGTGTAACCGACAGAATTGCGAATCTGTTCATAGGCTCTTCCTGTTGCAAACATGGCAAAGGAGCTTGCAAAAACCACCTTTCCGGATGCTGCCAGACCTGCTGCCACACCCATCATATTGGCCTCAGCTATTCCGCAGTCAAAAAACCTGTCCGGATAAGCCTTTTGAAACATTCCTGTTTTGGTAGAAGCAGCCAAATCTGCATCCAGAACCACGAGATTAGGATATTTTGCTCCACATTCTACTAAGGCCTTCCCATAGCCCTCTCTGGTGGCAATTCTTTTTATTTCTGACATAATGCTTCACCTATCCTTTCCAATTCCTGCAGGGCAGCTTCGCATTGTTCATCATTGGGCGCTACCCCATGCCATGCTGCACTGTTTTCCATGAAAGAGACACCTTTGCCTTTTATGCTTTTGGCAATAATAGCCACCGGCTTCTCCTTAATCTCTCTGGCCTCCTTAAAGGCTGCACGAATGGAATCAAAATCATGTGCATCTATGGTAATCACGTGGAAATTAAAGGCACAAAATTTATCCTCCAGAGGATAGGGGGAACAAACCTGATCGATTCTGCCATCAATCTGCAGATTATTATTGTCCACAATAAGCACCAGGTTGTCCAGTTTTTTAAAACCGGCAAACATGGCAGCTTCCCATACCTGTCCTTCCTGAAGCTCCCCGTCTCCCAGAAGGCTATATACACGATAATCCTTCCTGTCCAGCTTGCCCGCCAGTGCCATTCCCACTGCTGCAGAAATACCCTGCCCCAGGGAACCGGTAGACATATCCACTCCGGGCGTATGCTTCATATCCGGATGTCCCTGCAAATAAGACCCCAGCTTTCTAAGGGTCAGCAAATCTTCTTCAGGAAAGAAGCCCTTAAGTGCCAATGCTGCATATAGTCCGGGCGCCGTATGCCCTTTTGACAAAACGAATCTGTCTCTGTCAGGATTTTTCGGATCTGTCGGATCCACCTTCATCTCTTCAAAATATAGAAAAGTAAAAATATCTGCCGCTGACAGTGAGCCTCCCGGATGCCCTGCTTTCGCACTATGGACAGACTTAATTATATTGATACGAACCTTATTCGCCATAATCTGCAGTTCTAAATTCGTCATGACCGTTCCTCCATTGTAAATTTGCTACGACTTTTATAGAATACTATACTCTTTCTCAAGAAACAAGCCTTCACAGCATGGATTTTTTCCTTATTTTTCATCTTTTTCAGATTTTACCTCTAAAGGCTCTCTTTATTTTCTGCTTTCTCTTCGCCTTCTATACCTGCATCCATAGCTCCTCCAGCATATCTGCCTGTACGAAGCATATAAATACTCTGTATCACAAAAAACACACCTAAAACTACGAATAAAATCGTTCCCAGCACCGAAAGAATCAGTGTCAGTCCACTGCATTCCTGCCAGTTATTCACTAATTCATATACCGTATAAAGTAAGTATGCTCCGACCAGAATCCTCACCACATAGCTGGCTTTGGTCAGCCGGTAGACCCTTTTTTCATCCTTCTTCATTTGCTCTCTGCCCTTTTCCATTTTTCCTCTCATTCTGCTGCTTTAGCAGCATTTTAATCATCTAATGATACCAGGGTCAAAAGGTCTGAACCCACATGAGCTTGCTCAAATGTGGGTGAATGTCCTTGAGACCCGCCAAAATATGAGCTTAAAAGTGGGGC
>SFDP01000008.1 GCA_004558185.1 Lachnospiraceae bacterium
AAGGAGGCTGTACAGGAAAAAGAAGTAGTACAGCAGACAGGTGTTTAACAACAGACAGTTAAGGCTTAGAAGATGTATTCGGTTTTGAGGGTACTTACCCCTAAGCTCTGTCCTGTGGGACAGAGCTTTTTTAGCTATTTGGAAAAAATAGCTTGCATACGGGTTACCGATATGCTAGAATTCATTTGTTATGTGTAACTATTCCAAGCTATGCAAATTTTCAATGAAATGAACATCCTGCTTGCAGGAATGGACATATTATTGAACATTTATATGGTGAAGTAAGCACATGAGCAAAAGAAAAGCTGTGTACAGCGATTTTGCGAATGGGGTTCTGAATAGTTGCTGTTATGTCAATAAAACACGCATATGGATTATCTGTTGGTGCTCTGAAACGCCGGAGTGACAGAAAAGGCGTCTGTTGATTATGACAGGTGCAATTGAAGTATGCGGAAGAAAAACCAAATGGAGGTAGAAACATGAGCGTTATTTCAATGAAGCAGTTATTAGAAGCAGGTGTGCACTTTGGACACCAGACCAGAAGATGGAACCCTAAGATGGCTCCCTATATCTTCACAGAGAGGAATGGTATCCATATCATTGACCTGCAGAAATCAGTAGGAAAGGTTGATGAGGCTTACAAGGCGGTAGTTGATATTGCCGGTTCAGGCGGAACCATTCTTTTCGTAGGTACCAAGAAGCAGGCTCAGGATGCTGTTAAAACTGAGGCAGAGCGTTGTGGAATGTACTATGTGAATGAAAGATGGTTGGGTGGTATGCTGACCAATTTTAAGACCATTCAGTCCAGAATTGAGCGTCTGAAAGCTATTGAAACCATGGCAGAGGATGGTACCTTTGATGTTCTTCCCAAGAAGGAGGTTATTCAGCTTAAGAAGGAGTGGGAAAAGCTGGAGAAGAACCTTGGTGGAATTAAGGATATGACCAGAGTTCCGGATGCTATTTTTGTTGTGGATCCCAAAAAAGAGAAGATTTGTGTTCAGGAAGCTCATAATTTAGGTGTTACTCTGATCGGTATCGGTGATACCAACTGTGATCCTGAAGAGTTAGATTATATTATTCCTGGTAATGATGATGCAATCAGGGCTGTAAAGTTAATCGTATCCAAAATGGCAGATGCTGTTATTGAGGCAAACCAGGGCGAAGCGGTTTATATGGAAGAGGAAGCCGGCGAAGCTGCCGATATTGAAGAAGTAGCAGTAGCTGAATAAAGATAAGTCGTAACTGCCCAGCAGGCATACGCAGTTATTGCGGATGCCCCGAGAAAACGTATATTTAGCGGGTCAGATACATTACTGCAGGTGATTTTGCCTTTAATCCTGTCCCTAACTATGGGGATTGAATGGTCAGGGTAAGTCAACTTATGCAGAGGTGGCAGGCTCCGCAGAATGGAGGATATAATGGCTATTACAGCAGCAATGGTAAAAGAATTAAGAGAGATGACCGGTGCAGGTATGATGGATTGTAAGAAGGCACTGGGTGAAACCAATGGTGATATGGATGCAGCAGTTGAGTTCCTGAGAAAGAATGGCCAGGCGAAGGCTGAAAAGAAAGCCGGCAGAATCGCTGCAGAGGGTCTTTGCCGTGTTATCGTTGAAGGTAATACTGCAGCAGTTGTTGAGGTCAACTCTGAAACCGACTTTGTAGCGAAAAATGAGGAATTCCAGAATTTTGTTCAGGCAGTAGCTGAACAGGCTCTTAAATCTGATGCAGCCAATATGGAGGCTTTCATGGCGGAAAGCTGGAATTTGGATAGCAGCAAGACCGTAAAAGAGGCTTTAGTGGAAAAGGTTGCCATAATCGGAGAGAATCTGAATATCAGAAGATTTGAAAAGCTGGTAACTGATGGCTGCCTTGTTTCTTACACACATGGCGGCGGAAGAATTGGTGTTATCGTAGAAGCTGATACTGATGTGGTAAATGATGAAGTTAAAGAGTGCTTGACCAATGTGGCGATGCAGATTGCTGCTCTGGCACCTAAGTATGTAAGCAGAGAAGAAATTGATGCAGCCTATATTGAGCATGAAAAAGAGATTTTAAGAGCACAGATCATGAATGACCCTAAGGAAAGCCAGAAGCCTGAAAAGGTTATTGAAGGAATGATTGCAGGTCGTATCAATAAAGAGCTGAAAGAAATTTGTCTGGTTGATCAGGTTTATGTAAAGGCAGAAGATGGTAAGCAGACAGTAGGTCAGTATGTGGCTTCTGTTGCTAAAGCTGCAGGTGCAAACCTGAGCATTAAGCGATTTGTTCGATTTGAGACCGGTGAAGGTATCGAGAAAAAGAATGAAGACTTTGCTGCAGAGGTGGCAGCACAGTTAGGCTAAAAGATTCTGAATAGTTAGGATTATTTTAAAGGGGGGAGAGATGGACATCAATATCTCCTCCTCGTATTTTGTTCGTGTTTCCTCTGCGCAAATGCTTCGAAATGGGGATTAATATTCAGGAGAACCTGTATATATTTGACAAAAAAATTAAAATTTTGTAAAATTATAGTATAAAGAGAGAACGGTTTCTGTTCCGTCTGTATTAAGTTAAGTCCACGTTTTGATACTACACAGGATAAGGAGATGGTTAACATGAAGAAAACGATTAACAGACTTAGCATTAAGAAGAAGCTCCATTTGGGTTTTGGGCTTATCATTTGCATCATGGCTGTTGTATCAGTGGTTGGGAGCTTAGGAATCTTCACTTTAAACAATAACCTTGAAAAGTATATCTATCAGATCAACAGAGCCGATACTGCCATTCGGGCGTCACGTTTAAATGTAAATGTGGCGGCAAGAAGCATTCGTGAAATGACACTTGCTACGAATACCTCTTACTATGCAGATTACAAGGCAGAGGTAGTTAAGGTATTGGAGGAGGTTGATGACTATCTTCTTGTGCTGAAAGAGTCAAAGGTCGTTCCAATAGATTTGTATGAGGAATATGTGGCAGATATCACAGCCTGGGGAGAAATTGGCTGGGGGATTATGGAAAAGGTTGAGGCAGGCGATAAGGTAGAAGCTGCTGATCAGATTTTCAGTGAATGTGTTCCCGCATTGGATAAATTGCTTGAGGACTCCAATGAACTGAGTGCGATTACCATTGAGGCTATGGAGAAAACAGAGGGGACAAGCGACCTGATTTATTATGGCAGTCTGATCAATAATAACTTCCTTTTAATGGTTTCCATATTTCTGGGTATAAAAATCAGTCGTCGTATCGTCAAGGATGTAGTTGATCCTTTGGAAGAAATTGAAAAGGCAGCAGGAGAGCTGGGAGAAGGCAATCTTCATGTTAAGCTGCAATACGAATCTCAGGATGAAATGGGCTTTGTGGCCAATAGCTTAAGAAATGCCGTTACCTCTCTGCAAGGATATATCAATGAAATTACCAGGGCAATGTCAGAGTTTGCCCAGGGAAATTTTGACTGCCAGCCTGAAGCCGAGTGGAAGGGAGATTTTGAGGCCATTTCCGATTCCTTCTGGGAATTTGAAAAAAGCATGGCGGATATGGTAAGCAGTATGCATGGTGTAGCCGAACAGGTAGAAAACTCTGCTGGGCAGGTATCGGACAGTGCTACCAGTCTGGCACAGGGAGTAACGGACCAGGCAGCGATCATTGAACAGCTTGCAGCTACCATTGAGACGGTGTCTGTACAGGTATCCCAAAACGCTCATCATGCAGAGAAAATCAGTAAGGAAGTGGAGAATGTAGGTAAGGAAATCATCAGCAGCAATACGAAAATGCAGGAAATGGTGAGATCCATGCAGGAAATTGATGATTCTTCTAAAAAGATCAGCAACATCATTGCTACGATTAATGACATTGCCTCTCAAACCAATCTGCTGGCGCTGAATGCTTCTATTGAGGCAGCAAGGGCAGGAGAGGCAGGCCGAGGCTTTGCGGTTGTTGCCGATCAGGTATCGGTGCTGGCAGCGCAGAGTGCAGACGCAGCCAAAGAGTCCACTGCATTGATCGAATCATCAGTGGGGGCTGTGGCTAAGGGAATCGTTATTGCAGATGAAACAGCAAAACAGTTGGAGAATGTGGTAGATATGTCCAACACGATTACCGGAGAAGTGAGCAGCGTGGCCAGAGTATTGGGCGAACAGGCTCAGGTCTTTAATCAGATTAATGAGGGAGTGGAGCACATTGGTGATGTCGTTCAGTCAAACTCCGCAACCAGTCAGGAATGTGCGGCAGCCAGTGAAGAAATGAGCAGTCAGGCAACCACGTTGGAAACGTTGATGCGTAAATTCAAAGTAGGTAATTTTTAGATAGTTAGGGGCTTTTGACCCTAACATCATAATAAAAAAATGAACAGGTGAGCAGACTGTCGATTGGTGACCTTTAGAAGGCAAGGAGAGGACACTAAGGTTTTCCGAAAGGAGAATCAGACAGTCTGCTTTATTGCCGGAATAAATCCTGCTGATAAAGCAGGAAAAGCCGAAAAAGGAGGAAAGCATATAATGAGTAGGGTAGTAGAACGTTTTTTACGCTATGTCAGAATTGATACCAGAGCAGAAGAAAATCGGACCACCTTTCCCAGTTCTCTTAAGCAAAAGGAGCTGGGAAGAATTCTGGCAGCGGAATTAAAGCAGATGGGAGCTGCCAGGGTGTATTTTGATGAAGAATATGGCTATGTTTATGCACTGATTCCAGCCACAGATAATCAAAAAAGCCAAAAGACACTGGCTTTTATTGCCCATATGGACACTGCGCCCGATTTATCAGGAGCAAATGTAAACCCTAAGATCATACAAAACTATGATGGAAAGGATATTGTTCTGAATGAAAAGGAGGGAATCCTTCTGAGTCCAAAGAAGTTTCCCGAGTTATTGGAATATATAGGGAAAAATCTGATTACCACAGATGGAAGCACTCTTTTGGGAGCAGATGATAAGGCCGGTATTGCGGAAATTATGACCATGGCAGAGGAACTTTTGCAGAATCCTCAGTGGGAGCATGGAAATATTGCAATTTGTTTTACGCCTGATGAAGAGGTAGGTGCAGGGGTAGAGCATATTGATCTGAAGCGACTGGGAGCGGACTATGCTTATACGGTTGACGGAGGGGCATTAGGAGAGCTGGAATACGAAAATTTTAATGCGGCTTCGGCTGTTATTACCATAAAAGGCGTGAATGTGCATCCCGGAATGGCAAAAAACAAAATGAAAAATGCTGCCTTAATCGGGATTGAGCTGGAACTGCTTCTTCCCAGGGAGCAAAAGCCGGAATACACCTGTGATTATGAAGGATTTTATCATCTGGCAGATATGCACGGAAATGAGGAAGAGGCCAGAATGAATTATCTGATCCGGGATCATGATAGGGATAAATTTGAAAAAAAGAAGGCCTATCTTGCAGATTGTGTGGCTCTTTTAAATAAGAAATATGGTGAAAATACGATTTCTCTTGAGGTTAGGGATTCCTATTATAATATGGCAGAAAAAATCGTACCGGAACACCTATTTTTAGTGGAAGAAGCAAGAAAAGCTATGGAAGAGCTGGGAATTACTCCCAGAATTCGGCCGATTCGAGGAGGAACCGATGGAGCCAGACTTTCTTTCATGGGCCTGCCTTGCCCAAATCTTTGTGCCGGAGGACATAATTTTCACGGACGCTACGAATACTGTTGTATAGAGTCCATGGAAATGATTGTAGAACTATTAAAAAAGCTGGCGCTGCACAGCTACTAAGAATAATGGCTTAGTGTAAGCGCTACGGAATGGAGGAAAAAATGAAAAAATGGATAGTATTGGCAGGAGTGGTACTGCTTATCGGCAGCTTGGCCGGATGCGGAAAGAAAAAACAGGAAGAGATACCAATGGAGAGTACCCAGGCTCAGAGTACGCAGCAGACAGCTTCGGAGCAGGTACCGACCCAGAATGAAACGACTGAAGAAGTAGGACTGACTGGGGAAACGGTGGGCAAGGTTCTGCTTTTAGATTTCGAGAAGCAGAGAGAAGAAAATCCCCAATTAAGTGCTCAGGAGATGGCAGATCATATTTTAGCCAATCCGATCATTCAGTTTAGTGGAACTACGATGACAGTTGAAGAGGGGTTATTGACCGGATTTAATAATGCAGAAATAACGGGCTTTGAGGAAGGGGTAATGTTTGCCCCGATGATTGGTTCAATACCCTTTGTAGGCTATATTTTCACCTTACCGGAAGGGGCGGATGGTGAGGCATTTTTGAAGCTGTTAACAGAGAATGCAGATCCCAGATGGAATATTTGTACAGAGGCTGATGAAACCGTAACAGGAATGGCGGGGAATATGATCTTTTTTGTCATGAGCCCGGCACAGTTTGGATAAAGGTGATTTATGCTGTTTTCCAGTATTCCTTTTCTATATTATTTTTTGCCCATGGTGCTGGTGATTTACTATATGGCTCCAAAGGCATGGCGCAATCTGATTCTTCTGCTGTCCAGTCTGGTATTTTATGGCTGGGGAGAGGGCCGCTACCTCTTTTTGATGCTGGGAATGATTTTTTTTGGCTACTGTTTTGCCTGTTTGATTCAGACAGCCCGTAAGAAGCAAAGGTATCAATGGGCAGGACTCTGTCTGTTTCTCTCCCTGGGTCTGGATTTGGCCATATTAGGATACTTTAAATATGCGGACTTTTTTATTGGGAATATCAATCGGGGTATCGGATTATCGTTACCCCTGCTTAATCTTGCGCTTCCCATAGGCATCAGCTTTTACACCTTTCAGTTAATGAGCTACACCATCGATGTTTATCGGGGAGAGGTAAAGGCACAGAAGAATCCTCTGCTGCCGGCTGCCTATGTAGCGATGTTTCCGCAACTGGTGGCAGGACCGATTGTACGTTATTCCAGTGTGGAGGAACAGCTTAAAGACAGGAGTCTTTCCCTGTCCGATACTGCCGTGGGTATCCGCCGCTTCATCCTGGGGCTGTCCAAAAAGGTTCTGCTGGCAAATACGTTGGGAGAGTGCTGTGCACTTTTTCGGGACACAAAAGAGAAGGATATGCTGTTTTTCTGGCTCTATGGAGTTTCTTTTATGCTGCATATCTATTTTGATTTTTCTGGATACAGCGATATGGCTATAGGTCTGGGTAAGCTGCTGGGATTCTCCTTCCCGGAAAATTTTCGATATCCTTATACGGCAAAAAGCATAACTGACTTCTGGCGCAGATGGCATATTTCCCTGGGGAGTTGGTTCAGAGATTATGTCTATATTCCCCTTGGGGGAAATCGGGTGAAAAGAGGCCGATGGCTGATGAATCTGACTCTGGTTTGGCTGTTGACCGGGTTCTGGCATGGGGCTTCCTGGAATTTCCTTTTTTGGGGATTATACTTTGCCGTTTTTCTGGTGCTGGAGAAGCTGTGGCTGAATGCCTGGCTGAAGAAGTCGGCTGCCTTTGCCCGAATCTATGTCCTGCTGACGGTGATGGTCAGTTTTCTGATTTTTGATGCCCAAACCATAAGTGAGGCCACGGTCAATATTAAGGGGCTTGTGGGGCTGGAAGGAAAAGGGCTTGTTTCCACGGAAAGCCTTTATTATCTCAGAAGCTACTCCATAACCTTGCTGGTAGCTGCCTTTGGAGCGACACCTCTTGGGGGGATTTGGATAAAAAAAATAAGGGAAAGGAAGCTGGGAGACCGGTTCATCGCAGGAATAGAACCACTGGTGTTGGGGGTTCTCCTCCTGACGGTGACGGCTTTTTTAGTAGACGGCTCCTTTAATCCCTTTTTATATTTTCGTTTCTGATGTATTCGTTGCGGTACTGAAAAAGCATGGAAGATTGGAGAAAATAAGGAGAAGGTGGGAAAATGAAGGAAAAGAGAAGAGAGCTGTATCTGGTTCTGGTTTTGGCAGGCCTGCTCTTTGGCCTGTCGGCGTTTTGCCTGCTGAAGGAGCCTGATTCTTATTCCTATACGGAGCGGCGAGTGCTGGCACAGTTTCCTGCCCCCACGGGAAAGAAGCTGGCAGATGGGAGCTTTATGAAGGAGTTTGAAGCCTACAGCCAGGATCAGTTTCCTTTCCGGGAGGGATTTCGCCATTTAAAGGCAATAGCTGCCATGAAAATAATGGGAAAGGCAGATAATAATGGAATCTATTTTCTGGAGGGACACCTGGGGAAACTGGATTATCCTCTGAAGCCAAAGCAGGTCCAGTATGCACTGGAGAGAATTGAAAATATTTATTATACTTATCTTAACGGCAGCCAAGAAAAGTGTTATCTGGCGATTATTCCGGATAAGAATTATTATTTGGGAGGAGAGCATGGTTATCCTATATTAGATTATGATACGTTGTATCAGACGATGGAGGAAGAAACACCTTACCTGCAGCATATTGATTTGCGGAATCTGCTTTCCGAGAAGGATTTTTATTCCACGGATACCCACTGGAAGCAGGAGTGCCTCCTTCCTTTGGCAGAGGCATTGGCCGAAGCTATGGGACATGAGCTTTTGGCTGAATATGAGGTAAAGGTGGCAAAGGAGGATTTTTATGGAGTATATGCCGGACAGGCTGCACTTCGGGTAAAGCCGGACAGAATTTCTTATCTCACCAATACCACTTTGGAAAAATGCAGGGTTACCAGCTATGATACGGGAAAAGCAGTAGAAAAATCAATTTACGATAAAGAAAAGCTCATGGGGCAGGATTCCTATGAATTTTTTCTTTCCGGTGCAGATGCGCTTATTGTGATCGAAAATCCTGCAGCAGAAGGAAAGGGAGAGCTGATCGTCTTTCGGGACTCCTTTGCAAGCAGTCTGATTCCTCTTTTTGCAGAGGAATATGAAAAAATCACCCTGGTGGATATCCGGTATATTAATCCCTCACTGTTAGGGCAGTTTATTGAATTCAAGGATCAGGAAGTGCTGTTTATTTACAGTACGCTATTACTTAACAACAGTATGGGGATGAAATAAAGTTTTTATTGTTGCCAAGAGCAGATAGAAAATGGTATACTGTTGCCTAAGGGAAATAAACACAAAAGAGTTAACGGAGGAGTTACAAATGGGTTTTTTTCAAGATTTAAAAGAGGACTTGTCTCAGGCGGTAAATGAAATGATTCCCGATGAAGAAGGAACCGCAGGAAAGCCGATTATTCCTTCCTTGCAGGAGGACGATGATCTGGCTGAAATTGAAGCAATGTTCAGAAAAAAAGAAGAAACAGGGGAAGGGGCAGTAGCCGGGGAGTCAGTCACAATGCTTGACAAGGAGACTGTAGCTGAACTGGTCAAGGAATCTGTAAAAGAACCAGTGAGAGAAGATAGGGAAAGAAAATTGGACATGAATACGATTTTCAACCAATCTTATAAAGATGAAGTGAGTACAATTACAGCCGGGATGACCATTAATGGTGATATCACCTCACAGGGCTCCCTGGACTTGGTTGGCTGTGTACACGGGAATATCAGTGTTGCCGGAAAAATGAGTATTACCGGTATGATCGAGGGGAATTCACAGGCATCCGAGGTTTATGCAGAAAGTGCAAAGATCACAGGAGAAATCAGAAGTGAAGGTACCGTTAAGGTGGGACAGGATACCGTAATTATCGGGAATATCTTTGCTATCAGCGCAGTAATTGCAGGAGCAGTTAAGGGCGATATTGATGTGCAGGGGCCGGTTGTGCTGGATTCAACAGCGGTTGTAATGGGCAACATCAAGTCCAAATCGGTGCAGATTAACAATGGTGCTGTCGTAGAGGGAGTATGCTCTCAGTGCTATGCTGATGTCAATCCAATATCTTTCTTCGATGAAATTAAGAAGTCTGGATAATAATAAGGGAGAGCAGCCATGCCAAGAATATTACTGAAGTTAAGCGGAGAGGCTCTGGCAGGAGCGAATAAGACCGGCTTTGATGAACCTACCGTCAGGAAGGTGGCTTTGCAGGTGAAGGAACTGGTAGAGGATGGAACCGAAGTGGGGATTGTCATTGGAGGAGGTAACTTCTGGAGAGGCCGTACCAGTGAGAATATTGACCGTACAAAAGCTGATCAGATTGGAATGTTGGCCACAGTAATGAACTGCATATATGTATCGGAAATATTCCGTTCTGTGGGAATGAAAACCAATATTCTGACTCCCTTTGAATGCGGAACCATTACGAAGCTGTTTTCCAAGGACAGAGCCAACAAGTATTTTGAAAAAGGTATGGTGGTTTTCTTTGCCGGAGGGACAGGGCATCCTTATTTTTCAACGGATACAGGTGTCGTTCTCAGGGCGATTGAGGTGGAAGCAGAAGTGATCCTTCTGGCAAAGGCGGTAGATGGAGTCTATGATTCTGATCCGAGAACCAATCCGGATGCCAGAAAGTACACTCAGGTTTCTATCGATGAAGTGATTGAAAAGAATCTTCAGGTAGTGGACATGACAGCCTCTATCCTTGCCAAGGAGAACAAAATGCCCATGTGGGTTTTTGGTCTGGAAGAAGAAAACAGCATTGTGAATGCGTTAAAGGGAGAGTTTACAGGCACCCGTGTTCTTGTTTAGGCGGGAGAGCTATAGTTCATAGGAAAGCAGGGAATAAAGGGATGAAAGAAAAAGTAAAAATATTTGATGAAAAAATGAAAAAAACATATGATCATTTATTGGCTGATTACCAGACTATTCGTGCAGGGCGTGCCAATCCTCACGTTCTGGATAAGATCAAGGTGGATTATTATGGAAGTCCCACTCCTATTCAGCAGGTAGGCAATATTTCCGTACCGGAGCCCAGAATGATTCAAATTGCTCCCTGGGAAAAAAGCCTGATCAGGGATATAGAAAAAGCAATTCTTGCATCAGACATCGGAATTACTCCTAATAATGATGGATCTGTTATTCGTCTGGTATTTCCGGAACTGACTGAAGAAAGAAGAAAAGAGCTGGTAAAGGACGTCAAGAAAAAAGGAGAAGAGGCTAAGGTTGCTGTTCGAAATATTCGCAGAGATGCTAATGATTCCTTTAAAAAACTGGCAAAAGAAGAGGTTTCTGAGGATGAGATCAAGAGTTTGGAAGATGAAATTCAGAAACTGACAGATAAATATGTAAAAGATATCGACAAAGCAGTAGAAGAGAAATCAAAAGAGATATTAACTGTATAAGTATTAACTTTTATGAACACAAAAGGCTGCCGAATGTTTACGGCAGCTTTCTTTTTTCCTTAAGTAGAGGAGGTTTTTTCTATGCAGATGCCGAAGCATGTAGCAATTATTCTGGATGGAAATGGGCGATGGGCAAAGGCCAAGGGCAGACCCAGAAATTATGGACATATTCAGGGGGCCAAAACGGTGGAGGTCATTTGTGAAGAGGCATGGAAGATGGGAATTGAATACCTCACCGTATATGCCTTTTCAACAGAAAACTGGAACCGGCCTTCGGATGAAGTGAATGCCTTGATGAAGCTGTTGCGTAGTTATTTAAAGACCTGTTTGAAGACGGCAGAAAAAAATAAAATGTGCGTCAGGATTCTGGGGGATAAAAGAGGATTAGACGCAGATATTCGCAAGCGGATAGAGGAGTTGGAGGAAGCGACCAAAGAGAATACCGGTCTGCATTTTCAGATTGCATTAAATTATGGCGGAAGGGATGAAATCGTGCGTGCTGCTGGAAAATTGGCCACCCTGGTCAAGGAAGGAACTCTTTCGCCCCAGGAGATTACCGTGGAAGCCTTTGAGGGTGCATTGGACACGGCAGGGATTCCTGATCCGGACTTACTGATTCGTACCTGTAATGAGCTTAGAATATCCAATTTCCTTTTATGGCAGCTTGCTTATTCGGAATTCTATTTTACCGATGTAGCATGGCCTGATTTTACCAAAGAAGAATTGGAAAAAGCTGTGGAAGCATATAATGGCAGGGACAGAAGGTTTGGGCTGATAAAGGAGGAATAGGACAGATGTTTAAGACCCGATTGCTCAGCAGCATTATATTGGTTATTATTGCCCTGGCTGCAATCATAAGCGGCAGTTGGTATTTGGCGGCAGTACTCTGGGGTATTTCTCTTGTAGCCTATCGTGAGCTGTGTCAGGCCTGCAGAATTATTGAGCCTGCGGGAAAAGGAAAAAGCCTGGAAGGCATGGGCTTTGTGTTTATTACGCTGTACTACCTGGCAATGGTGGGGAGCAGGAATCCTTTATATATGATTATGGTGGTACTTCTGTCATTGATTGGTTTTCTGTTTGTTTATGTATTTGCTTTTCCGCAAATTCATGCAAGACAGGTAATGAGTGCCTATTTTTGCTTTGTTTATGCACCGGTAATGTTCTCCTTCATCTATCTGACCAGAGAACTGGAATATGGACTATATTTTGTAGGGATGATTTTTATCAGCTCCTGGATCAGTGACACCTTTGCCTATATTTTTGGAATGCTTTTGGGAAAGCATAGGCTGGCACCGATTTTAAGTCCAAAAAAATCCGTAGAAGGCTCGGTGGCGGGAATAATCGGTTCTGCTCTCTGCGGCGGACTGCTGGGCTTCTTTCTGGTAGAACCAGTGATTCATGAGCAAGAGGTTACTTTTATATTTGCATTGATTGGCGGAATTGGAAGTATTATTTCTCAGATCGGTGATTTGGCTGCTTCTGCCATTAAGCGAAACTATGAAATAAAGGATTATGGAAAGCTCATTCCCGGTCATGGAGGAATAATGGATCGGTTTGACAGTGTAATTGTAACTGCTCCTATGATTTACTTTTTATTCAGAATAATGATTTCGGCTGTTCGGTAAGCCGAAATGAAGGAAGGCTGTTGATTGCTTCAGAATGGAGGTAAGATGATCAATATTGCGATTTTGGGCTCTACAGGCTCCATAGGGACACAGACCCTGGAAATCGTAGACAGTAATCCTGATATTCAGGTGATGGGTCTGGCAGCGGGAAATAATGTTGACCTGCTGGAGCAGCAGATTCGAAAATACCGCCCCAGGCTGGCTGCCGTTTGGAGTGAGAAGGCCTGGCATGATTTGCAGATGAGAGTAGCAGATTTGCCGATTCGTGTAGTCTGCGGCATGGAAGGACTTTTGGAAATAGCGACGATGGAGGAAACGGATATTCTGGTGACCGCTATTGTAGGAATGATTGGAATCCGCCCTACAATTGCCGCTATTGAGGCAGGGAAAAATATCGCTCTGGCAAATAAGGAAACCCTGGTTACGGCAGGTCATCTGATTATGCCGTTAGCAAAAGAAAAGGGAGTGTCAATTTTACCGGTAGACAGTGAACACAGCGCTATTTTTCAATCCTTGAAGACAGAAAATGCCGAGCAGATCGAAAAAATTCTTCTGACCGCTTCCGGTGGACCATTTCGGGGAAAGAAAAGGGAAGAACTGGCAAGTATTCAGGTGGAGGATGCCCTGAAGCATCCAAACTGGTCAATGGGACAAAAAATCACCATAGATTCTTCAACACTGGTCAACAAGGGCTTGGAGGTTATTGAAGCCAAGTGGCTTTTTGAAGCAGAACTGGAGCAGATTCAGGTGGTGGTTCATCCCCAGAGCATCATTCATTCCATGGTGCAGTTTAAAGATGGAGGAATATTGGCTCAGATGGGAATGCCGGATATGAAGCTGCCTATCCAATATGCGCTTACCTATCCTAAGAGAAGACCGATGGGAGGAAAGCGTGTAGATTTTTATGAATTGGGACAGCTTACCTTTGAAAAGCCGGATACGGAAACCTTCCGGGGACTCAAGCTGGCCTATGAGGCTGCCCACATAGGTGGGAGTATGCCTACGGTATACAATGCAGCAAATGAAAAAGCAGTCAGCTTATTTCTGGAGAGGAAAATTTCCTATCTTCAGATTACGGAACTGATTCTGGAAGCAATGAATAATCATAAGGTAATTGCCAATCCTACGGTAGAAGAGATTCTGCGGACACAGACAGAAAGTGAGGAGCTGCTTTGCAGTCTGGTAGGATCAGGAATAAATAAAGGTTAGACGGGTAAAGGAAAGCATGACGATAGTATATTTTGTTTTAATTTTTGGAGTTATTGTATTAGCACATGAATTTGGTCATTATCTATTGGCAAAAAGAGGAGGAATCCATGTGGTAGAGTTTGCTATTGGTATGGGGCCAAAATTATGTGGGTTTCATCGAAACGGTACAGACTATGTTATCCGGCTTCTGCCCATCGGCGGAGCCTGTATGTTTGAAGGAGAAGACGGGCTAAATGAGGAGGAGGGGGGACCCTCGGAGAACTCCTTCAATTCGGCACCGGTATGGACCAGGATTTCCTCTGTTTTGGCAGGACCTCTGTTTAATTTTATTCTGGCCTTCCTGCTGGGGGTGATTCTGGTCGGTTTTGGAGGCTCTGACCGTCCGGTGATTCTGGGACTAATGGAAGGTTATCCTGCTGAAGCGGCAGGAATAGAGCCGGGAGATGAGATTATCTCCATGAATGGGGAAAAAATCCATGTGTCCCGGGAAATTCTCTTAAATACCTATTTAAATGGAGAAAATCCTATGGCGCTGGAATATAAGCGAGACGGGCAGGTTTATACTACTCAGATTATGCCCAAGTACGACGAAGAGACCGGGCGCTATCTGATTGGCTTTAAAGGGTATGGAGAGTATGTGGAGGCAAAAGGACTGGATTTATTCCGCTATGGATATTATGAGGTTCGTTATAGTCTGAAATCCACATTGAAAAGTCTCCTTATGCTGGTACAGGGTAAGGCCAGCACAAAGGATCTGGCCGGACCTGTGGGAATTGCCCAGATTATTGACGAGGTGGCAGAGGAGGCTACACCCTATGGTCCTATGGCATTGGTTTTAAACCTGTGTAATATTGCCCTTCTGCTCAGTGTAAATTTAGGTGTACTGAATTTGCTGCCGCTGCCGGCGCTGGATGGAGGCAGATTGGTGTTCCTGGTAATTGAAGCTATCCGGGGAAAGCCGATTCCGGCAGAGAGAGAGGGAATGGTACATTTTGCAGGATTCGTTGCTCTCATGGTATTGATGGTATTCGTAATGTATAATGATCTGGTAAGATTGTTCTCGTAGGTGAGGTCTGACTGCCTTACTTTTACAGGTTAAAAGCCTGTCATTTTCAACAATGCAAGATAAGATGCTCTACTATGATTTTGACATAGAAGGGCATCTTTTTTTGAACCCGTGCAGCTATTCAGCAGGTCTGCCGGTATCAAATTATATAACTATTCAGAGCCCCATTCGCAAAATTGCTGTTACACAGCTTTCCAATAGTTAATAAATAATAATGATGTCAGGGTCAAAAGCCCCTAACTATGATACCTACGGATTGTTACGTACTTCGTACTCCCACAATCCTGCAAAATATTCGCATATCGTGGTGCTTACCTATTGACAAAATAATACATCTATAATAATATAATGATACATAATAAATATAACAGGCGATTATATTAATCATTTTATCGATTTACAGTCGTTCTAATCACATCTTATCGTCAAGGCATTTATTAACGCATCACCGTTAAGGGCTTTTGTCCCTAACATCATAATAGGATATCAGGATCAAAAGTTTATACGTTTCATGCTTGTATTACTTCCTCATTCTGACAGCTTAAATACAAGATGGGTAATTCCTTGCTGGCTGTAAGGAGAATTAGCCATAAATATATCGTAGTAGGAGGAGAAAACTATCAGCGTGCAAAATCAATATTACTGCAGCTATCTCTGGGAGCAGGGAAGGCGTGAGAGCAATCAGGATTCACTTGCCCTGTGGCAGATGTCGAAGGGCAGGAGGAGTCGTCTTTTTGGAATAGTCTGCGATGGCATCGGAGGACTTTTAGAGGGGGAAAATGCCAGCGGTTATGTGACCAGACAGGCTGCTGCATGGTTTAGAACAAGAGGATATAAGATAAAGGGAAACAGAAAACTCAGGGCAGAGCTTTGTCAACTGATGTTCCAGCTTCATGAAGAATTAAGGGAGTACGGAGAAGGGAAGGGAATACAATCGGGTACGACCACAACCTTTTTTCTGGTTGAGAAAGCCGGATTTTTCTGGGGACATACCGGGGACAGCAGGCTGTATCTTCTGCGAAAGGGGAAGATAAGGCAGTTGACAACAGACCATCAGGAGAAAAATGGTGCCTTGAATCGCGCCATTGGCGTGGGAGAATGGAAGCCCCCTGACACAGGCTGGAAGAGGATGAAAAATGGAGATGCCCTGTTACTATGTACAGATGGATTTTACCGTGGATTAAGTAAGGAGGAATTATGCAGCTGTTTTCAGTACGAGGCTGCAGAGGAGGTGCAGATTACACGAATACTCAAGCAGATAGGTGAGCGCAAGCTGTCCATGGGGGAAAGGGATAATCTCTCAGCATTGTTTTGTAAGAGGAATAAGAATTGAAGCAAAAGGAAGGCTGTGTAACAGCGATTTTGCGAATGGATTCTGAATAGTTGCTATTATGTTTAAAAGAGAAGGGATCAAGGGAAATGAAGCAGATATGGAAGCACAGATATAAGCTGATGCAAACCTTAGGGAAAGGAGGAACAGGTCAGGTTTATAAGGTTTGGGATATTCATCTGGAGAAGGAGTGGGCAATGAAGGAAATGGAAAGGGATAGTGGACAAGAGCTGCAAATATTGAAGCAACTGGCCTTTTACCGTTTTCCACGTATTGTAGATGCTTTTCGGGAGGGGGATAAGAATTTTTTTGTAATGGATTTTATTCAGGGGATATCTCTGGAGGAAATATTGAAGAAGGGGCCATTGGAGGAAAAAAGACTACTCGATTTGGGAAAACAGATTGCTCAGGCGCTCTGTTATCTTCATGAAAGGGCACCGGTACTGCTGTATCTGGATCTAAAACCCTCTAATATAATTCTTGACGAAAACGGAGAAGTGAAGCTTGTGGATTTAGGAAGTGTGCTGTTAAAGGGTGAGGGTGGAAATGTCAGCGGAACCATGGGGTTTGCAGCTCCGGAACAGATTAGGGTAAGGAAGCAGGGGTGTGAGCTGAATGAACAGGCGGACATTTTCAGTCTTGGTATGCTGCTTTTTGTCATGGCTGTCGGAACGGCGAAAAAACTTCCCGCAGTGGAAGAAGGTAGACGTTATGGAGTCAGCGTTCGACAATATAATCCCCTGATTTCTCCAGCATTGGAAAAAATTATTGAAAAATGTACCAGAGGGAGCAGAGAAAAACGCTTTTCAAGTATGAGGGATGTGGAGCAGAAGCTGGAGCTTTGCCAAAAGAAGCTGGTAAAGTGCAAAAGGCCATTTTTTACCCGGAGAAACAGGATTTGTACTTTGTGGAGAAAGGAATGGGAACAGGAGAGAAGCATTCTTTGTACACAAGGAAAGCCCGGACTTTATTTTACAGGAAGGAGAAGCAGACAGTCTTTTTTTCTTTGGTTAGGCATAGGGGCAGCAGCGGTGACGGGACTGATGACTGCCTATGGCTTTTGTGCTTCTCAGAGCCTGGCACAGGAGACGAGAGAAGAGCTTAGGGTGGTTATTCGGGATAGTGAGGGGAGAAAGGTTCTGGTAAAAAAAGGAGGAATTTACAGCACGAAGGACAATCTTTTTTTTGAAATTCCGTGGGATACTTTAGAAAAAGATGATTGTGAGATCGTCATTCTTTGCAGACAGGAGGGGGAGGCAGAACAGTATTTTGGGATTCAATGTCAAAAAAAATAGGATAGGCAAATGGTCAGTTTTCAAGTATACTTAGGGAAACACTGATTAAATCAGTATTTTCCAGAACCTCTGGCAGACCATGCGAGTTTGCAGGGAAATTGCTGCCTGAAGCACGAATTCGGAGCAAAACGCTTTAGTCAGTGTTTTCTTGTAAAAGCGATAGTTCATCTATATTGCAGTTTTTATCATACAGCCTAAGAAAGGAACCCTTAACATTGTTAAAGGTTTTGGAATGGAGGGAAAGATGTTTAGAGATAAGACGAAGATCGTTTCAATAGGAAATAAAAAAATCGGTGGTGGAAATCCGATCTTGATCCAGTCCATGACTAATGTACCCACGGAAAAGGTAAAAGAATGCGTGGAGCAGATCCTGAGACTTGAGGCAGCAGGCTGTGAAATCATTCGTTGTACGGTGCCAACTTTGGAGGCTGCCAGGGCAGTGGCTGAAATTAAGAGGCAAATTCATATACCTCTGGTTGCGGATATTCATTTTGATTATCGTATGGCCATTGCCGCAATGGAAAATGGAGCGGATAAGATCAGAATAAATCCTGGAAATATAGGGTCTCGTGAAAAGATTGAAGCGGTAATCAAAGTGGCAAAGGAAAGAAATATTCCCATTCGTATTGGAGTAAACAGCGGATCTTTGGAAAAACATCTGATAGAGAAATATAATGGTGTTACCGCACAGGGGATTGTAGAGAGTGCCTTGGATAAAATTCGGATTATTGAAGAACTGAATTATGATAATCTGGTAGTCAGCATTAAGTCCTCAGATGTGATGATGTGTGTAAAGGCTCATGAGCTTCTGGCTGAGAAAATCCCTTATCCACTGCATATAGGGATTACTGAATCTGGTACGGTGGCCAGCGGTAATATTAAGTCGGCCGTTGGGTTAGGGATAATTCTCTATCAGGGAATCGGAGATACTATTCGAGTGTCTCTGACCGGAGATCCGGTGGAAGAAATAAAGTCTGCGAAGCTGATTCTAAGAACACTGGGATTAAGAAAGGGTGGAGTAGAGGTGGTTAGCTGCCCCACCTGCGGCAGAACAAAAATTGATTTAATTAAGCTGGCAAATCAGGTAGAGGATATGGTGGCGGATATTCCGCTGGATATTAAGGTGGCAGTAATGGGCTGTGTGGTCAATGGCCCGGGAGAAGCCAGAGAAGCGGATATCGGAATAGCCGGAGGGATAAATGAAGGCCTGTTAATTAAAAGAGGCGAGGTAGTTAAGAAGGTTCCGGAGGAAGAACTGCTGGGAGTTCTGCGGGAAGAACTGTTAAATTGGAATAAAAAAGAGGAAAGATGAGTAAGGCATTTTTGGAGGTTTTCCCCACTTTAGAATTGAATAAGCATTTACACACTATGCTGGAAAATACCATAGTGGAGAGAATTACAGGAAATCGACAGAAGGATTTTCTGCGAGTTTATTTGTATAGTGATCATTTACTGGAAAAGGAATTGATACTGGAAACAGAGAAAGAAATCATGAAGCAGCTTTTTCCACGGGATCGAGTGACAGTGAAGATTCAGGAAAAATTTTCCCTGTCTTCCCAATACACTTTGAAGAACTTGCTGGAAATTTATCAGAAAAGTATTTTAACAGAATTGGAAAGGTATAATCATATCCTTTATTCCATGGTCAAGCATGGAGAATTTATTTATGAAGATGAACAGCGGCTTGAAATACGCCTTCCGGATATGGTGCTGTATCGGGATAAAGGGGAGGAACTGCTGCAGATTTTGGAAAAGATTCTGGTGGAACGGTGTGGAATGAATGCGATTCTTTCTCTTTCCTATGAGGAAAAGGAGGAGAAGGATTACGGCAGGGCGGACAGAGAGCGAATCCGGCAGCAGGTAGCAGAAATCTCTCGTCGCATTGATTCGATGGAGGGGGAAGAGCGTCAGAAGGAAGAAGTCCCAGACACTCTAAGGCAGAGAGATAAATCAGAGGCTGAGCAGGCGAAAGCCGTAGATAAGTCAGCAGGGCAGGAGCTTGCAGGCTCAAACGGTGGAGCGAAAGGAAAATGGACAAAGAGTCCGGGAGATAAAACGGAGAACAGGAGAGCTTTGAAGCGTTCCGACAATCCGGATGTGATTTACGGCAGAGATTTTGAAGATGAGGCTATTCCAATTGTGGATATCATTGGAGAAATGGGAGAGGTAACCATCCGGGGGCAGATAATTTCACTTGATACAAGAGAGATTCGTAATGAAAAGACGATCGTTATTTTTGATGTAACAGATTTTACGGATACGATGACAATAAAGCTCTTTTCACGCAATGATCAACTGGAAGAATTACTGGGAGAAATCAAGAAAGGAACATTTATTAAGCTGAAGGGCTTATCCACTTTGGACAAGTTTGACGGAGAGCTTACTATCGGCTCCCTGTCCGGGGTAAAAAAAATAAAGAATTTTACCACGAGTCGTGTGGATACAAGTCCACAGAAGAGGGTTGAGCTGCATTGTCATACAAAAATGAGCGATATGGATGGGGTATCCGATGCGAAGGCTATTGTTAAGCGAGCCTATCAGTGGGGGCATCCTGCCATTGCTATTACAGACCATGGCGTGGTGCAGTCCTTTCCGGAAGCAAATCATGTTTGGGAAGACTTGTGGAAGGAAGAGAAGAGCCGGCGAAAAGAGGCGGGAGATGAGCATCCCGATCCCCATGATTTTTTCAAAATCATCTATGGAGTTGAGGCTTATCTGGTAGATGATTTGAAAGGAATCGTTACAGCCGATCAGGGCCAGACTCTGGAACACAGCTTTGTTATTTTTGATATTGAAACTACCGGTTTTTCGCCGGTGAAGAATCGAATAATTGAAATTGGTGCAGTCAAGGTGCAGGGAGGAGAGATCAGAGGGCATTTTTCTACTTTTGTGAATCCTCAGACTCCGATTCCTTATGAGATTGTCAGACTGACCGGAATCGATGATAATCAGGTATCACAGGCACCTCTGATTGAGGAGGCGCTGCCTGAATTTTTAGCTTTCTGTGAGGATGCTGTACTGGTCGCTCATAATGCCGGCTTTGACATGAGCTTTATTTTGGAAAACTGCTCCCGGCTAGGGCTTCCTACTAATTATACTTATGTGGATACACTTGCACTGGCCAGGGTGTTGCTCCCCGGACAGGCCAAGCATACGTTGGACTCAGTCTGTAAAACGCTGAAAATCTCTTTGGAGAATCATCATCGGGCAGTGGACGATGCGCAGGCTACGGCAGAAATTTTTTTGAACTTTGTGCGTAGGCTGAAGGAGCAGGGAGCAGAGAATCTGACACAGGTAAATGCACTGGGGGAAAATTCGCCTCAGGCAATAAGCAAGCTCCCCTATTATCATGCCATTTTATTGGCGGCCAACGAGCAGGGCAGAATTAATATGTATACGTTGGTTTCTGAATCCCATTTAACCTACTTCAATAAAAAGCCTAAAATACCTAAAAGTCTGTTGATGAAATATAGGGAAGGGATTATTTTGGGAACTGCCTGTGAGGCAGGAGAACTGTACAGAAGCCTGTTGGATGATAAATCGGATGCCGAGATTGCCAGAATTGTCAACTTTTATGATTATCTGGAAATCCAGCCATTAGGAAATAATGAGTATATGATTGCCTCTGAACGGATAAGAAACGTTCATTCGATGGAGGATATCATAGCCTTAAATAAGCGTATTGTAAAGTTGGGTGAGCAGTTCAATAAGCCGGTAGTGGCAACCTGTGATGTCCATTTTCTGGATCCGGATGATGAGGTCTACCGTAGGATCATTATGGCAGGAAAGGGATATAAGGATGCGGATCAGCAGGCACCCTTATATTTCAGAACCACAGAGGAGATGCTGAAGGAATTTTCTTATTTAGGAAGTGAGAAAGCCAGGGAGGTGGTGATTACCAATACCAATTTGATTGCCGACCGCATTGAGAGACTATCTCCGGTTCGCCCGGATAAGTGTCCGCCGGTGATAGAGAATTCCGATCAGATTCTGACCGATATTTGTTACAATAGGGCTCATGAGATGTATGGAAACCCTTTACCCCAGATTGTAGAGGATAGATTGAAAAAGGAGTTAAATTCCATTATCTCCAACGGATTTGCCGTGATGTACATTATCGCCCAGAAGCTGGTGTGGAAGTCGGTGGAGGATGGGTATCTGGTAGGCTCCCGTGGATCTGTTGGCTCTTCCTTTGTGGCTACCATGTCAGGGATAACTGAGGTCAATCCTTTAAGCCCCCACTATTATTGCAGTAACTGCTTCTACAGTGACTTTGAGTCTGATGAGGTACGTGCATATGCAGGGCGGGCAGGAATCGATATGCCGGATAAAAACTGTCCAAAATGTGGAAGCAAGCTGCATAAAGACGGATTTGATATTCCGTTTGAAACCTTTCTGGGCTTCAAAGGAGATAAGGAGCCGGATATAGACTTAAATTTTTCCGGAGAATACCAGAGTAAGGCACATAAATACACAGAAGTCATATTTGGAGCAGGCCAGACCTTTCGTGCAGGGACAATAGGAACCTTAGCAGACAAGACTGCGTTTGGTTATATCAAGAATTACTATGAGGAGAGAGGAATAAAGAAGCGAACCTGTGAAATTAATCGTCTGGTCAATGGCTGTACGGGAATCCGAAGAAGTACCGGTCAGCATCCCGGTGGAATCGTGGTTCTTCCGGTAGGGGAGGATATTAATTCCTTTACCCCTGTACAGCATCCGGCAAATGATATGACTACAGATATTATTACCACTCATTTTGACTATCACTCCATTGATCATAATTTACTTAAGCTGGATATTCTGGGACATGACGATCCCACCATGATTCGTATGCTGCAGGATTTAACAGGAGTGGATCCGGTTACTATTCCTTTGGACGACCCCAAAGTAATGTCTCTGTTTCAAAATACCAGCGCTTTAGGAGTAACACCGGAGGAACTGGGGGGATGCCAGGTGGGATCTCTGGGGATACCGGAGTTTGGTACTGAGTTCGTTATTCAGATGCTTTTAGATACAAAGCCTCAGACCTTTTCGGATCTGGTGCGTATTTCCGGATTGTCTCATGGTACGGATGTATGGCTTGGAAATGCTCAGGTGCTGATTGAAGAAGGGAAAGCTACCATTGCTACAGCTATATGTACCCGAGATGATATTATGACTTATCTGATAAATATGGGGGTAGAAAGCTCCCTTTCCTTCACCATTATGGAAAGTGTTCGTAAAGGAAAGGGATTGAAGCCGGAGTGGGAAGAGGCTATGCTGGCACAAAATGTACCGGATTGGTATATTTGGTCCTGTAAAAAAATTCAATATATGTTCCCAAAGGCTCATGCTGCCGCTTATGTTATGATGGCGTGGAGAATTGCCTACTGTAAGGTATACTATCCTTTGGCCTATTATGCTGCTTATTTCAGTATACGTGCTTCAGCCTTTTCCTATGAAATTATGTGTCAGGGAAAACAGCATTTGGAAGCAGTAATGGCAGATTACAGGCGAAGAAGTGATTCTCTGTCTAAAAAAGAGCAGGATACCATGAAGGATATGAAGATTGTTCAGGAAATGTATGCCCGAGGCTTTACCTTTATGCCAATAGACATTTATACAGCCCATTCCCGCAATTTTCAGATAGTGGGAGATAAGATCATGCCTTCCTTAAACAGTATAGAGGGACTGGGAGAGAAGGCGGCTGATCAGGTTATGGAAGCAGCTAAGGATGGAGCATTTTTATCTAAAGATGATTTTCGGACAAGAACGAAAGTTTCTAAGACGGTGATTGACTTGATGGATTCCCTCCAACTTTTGGGGGATCTGCCAGAAACCAATCAAATTAGTCTATTTGATTTCAAATTGGGATAATACCTTATCATTCAGAATTAGTGTGTCTGCACTTGCAGGCAGTATCCCTGGAATCATCATTCTATTGGCTTATTCCTTCGCCTGACAGAATGCTGTTATATCCGATGTTGTTTTGTAAAATTAACTAAGACTTGTGACAGGCAAGGGAATAATGAACAATAGGATTTTTCACATATTTATTTAAGCAATAGAACAGGAAAGGTCGGTTCTATATATGAGGATTAGAATAAAGGAGGATAAGGAGATTGACAAATGAAGAAATTTTACTGGCTTTATCAAATATGCTGGAGCCTATTAGAGAAGATATTCAGGAGATCAAGGGGGATGTCCAGACACTTAAAGGAGATGTAGAGGAGCTAAAGGGAGATGTCCAGATGCTCAAGGAAGATGTCCAGACGCTAAAGGGAGATGTCCAGATGCTAAAGGGAGATGTCCAGATGCTCAAGGGAGATGTCCAGATACTCAAAGGAGATGTAGAGGAGCTAAAGGAAGATGTTCAGATACTCAAAGGAGATGTAGAGGAGCTAAAGGGAGATGTCCAGATACTCAAAGGAGATGTAGAGGAGCTAAAGGGAGATGTCCAGATACTCAAAGGAGATGTAGAGGAGCTAAAAGGAGATGTCCAGACGCTCAAGGAAGATGTCCAGATACTCAAGGAAGATGTCATAAGACTTGAGGAAAGCATGGAGGAAGTCAAGGTAAGAGTCAGAAAGATTGAATTGAATCAGGAAAATGTTATCTTACCACGGCTGCAGACTATAGAATCCTGCTATACTTCAACCTATGACAGATATAAAGAGAGTGTTGAAGATTATGAAATAATAAAGCAAGATGTGTCATTACTCAAAGAAATTGCAGAAGAACATAGTAAGCAAATTCAAAAAATATCGTAGAGAGGTCAAACAATTGTGGAAGAAAAAATGAATGTTTTTTTAAGCAAACTGTCCAGCAAGGAGCCAGTGCCGGGAGGCGGAGGGGCAGCAGCATTAATCGGTGCTTTGTCAGCAGCTCTTTGCTCTATGGTCGCAAATCTGACTGCGGGAAAAAAGAAATACGCCCAATATCAGGAGGATATTGAACGGATATTGCATGAAGTGGAAAAAAAGATATGGGAATTGTACAGCTATATAGACAAGGATGCAGAAGCCTTTGGCCCTCTTGCAGAAGCGTATGGTATTCCCAAAGAACAGCCCAGGCGGGAGGAAATCCTTCAGAAGGCTCTACAGGAGGCGGCAGAAATTCCCTTGAAGCTGGCAGAAGCCTTGTATACGCTCATCCCGATTTTAGAAGAGCTGGAAGAGAAGGGGAGTCGTCTTGCCATCAGCGATGTGGCTGTGGCTGCTGTAGCTTGTCGGGCGGCACTTGAGGGAGCAGTGATGAATGTTTTTATTAATACCGGATTAATGAAGGATATGGAAAAAGCTGCTTTAATGAACAGGAGAGCCCGGGAACTGACAGAAGAGGGAAGCAGGCGCTGTCAGGCGGTGTATGAGAGAATCAAGGAAGACTTGTGCAGAATTTGATGGAGGGAAGGAGACAAGGACTAAGCATGCAGGAATTGAGAGGAATGCCGGTAGCTAAGGCTATGCTTGAGTGTTTACGGGATGAAGTGATACAGTTAAAGGATGAAGGGATTACTCCTAAATTAGCCATTGTAAGGGTAGGGGAGCGTGAAGATGACCTATCTTATGAGAAGGGAATATACAAGCGTTTTGAAGCAGCAGGGGCTTTGGCAGAAACAATTGTATTACCCCAGGAGGTGAGACAGGAAGAACTGGAGAATACCATTTCTGAATTGAATCGGGAACCGTCTGTTCACGGGATACTGCTTTTTCGTCCACTGCCTTCATCATTGAACGAAAGGAGAATTCAGAAGCTGATCGCGGTTGATAAGGATGTAGACTGTATGACTGAGGCCAATATAGCATATGTCTTTGCAGGAGACAGACAGGGATTTCCGCCATGCACATCTCAGGCTGTAGTAGAGATTTTGGATTATTATGGAATTGATGTGTGTGGGAAAAAGGTAACTATTGTGGGAAGAAGCATGGTGATAGGTCGTCCTTTGGCCATGCAGCTTTTGAAAAAAAATGCTACAGTTACAATCTGTCACACTAAAACACAAAATCTGGAGGAAGAATGCAGAGGCGCAGATATTCTGATTGCCTGTGCAGGGGTTCCCCGGATCATCACCAGAAGCTTTGTGCGGCAGGGACAGGTAGTGATTGATGTAGGCATTCATGTGACAGAAACCGGATTATGTGGAGATGTAGACTATGCTGAGGTTTCTGATATGACGGCTTCTATCACCCCGGTGCCTGGTGGGGTAGGAAGCGTGACTACTTCTGTACTGCTGAAAAATACGATTGAAGGAGCAAAAAGGCAAGTTGAAGGATCGGCAAGGTAAAAGCAGCAGATAGCTGCTAACCGTTACTCATGATCATGAGAAATTAAAAACACCCGGCCGTAAGAAATAAAAAATGCTGGAAACTATATATTTCCAGCATTTTTCATGGGTTGGGCTATTCTAAAAGAATAACAGCTCGTACGGGAATCGAACCCGTGTTTCCGCCGTGAGAGGGCGGCGTCTTGACCTCTTGACCAACGAGCCATATCAGCGACTTGTTTATCTTAATACAACTTGATAAAAAAAGCAAGTACTTTTTATAATAATTTTTGTTTATTCAGAACTCCATTCGCATAATCGTTGTTACACAGCTTTCTTTTTACTTATGCAGTTACTTTGCCATATAAATTTTCAATGATTTTAGCCAGTACGGCGAAAAATAAGGTAAGTCAATGCATTAGTTACATATATACGTTGTTAGTCATCTTGGCCGATAGCTTTGGTGTATTTTTTCTTAAAGTTTTCTTTTCTTATTCTTTCATTTTTCTTTAGGTGGGAATTGAACAAATTATAAAATTGTAGTATGATGTATGTGCGATACACCATGATATAAGAGGTATATACAAATGATAATAGAAACTATCGTCGCAGCCGTTGCCTCGCCCTGGCTATTGTTCATCTCGGCCTTTATTTTTTCCTGGACCGGCTTGAATACTTTGCTGCAGCTTTCTTATAAAAAGAAAAAGGGTACTTTGTGGATTTGTTTATTTTCTGTGGCGAATGCATTTCTGGCTGTGCTATGGAACTCCTACGGTGTCAGTGCCAGACCCTTTTCCCTAATTATAGTCCCAGTCACATTAGTTTTTGACTTATATATTTTAACGAAGGATACATGGTGGGCCTATCTGAACTTTTTCTTCCTGACCCTTCTGGATGAATTTTCCCTCTATGGCATATCCAGCGCAATTATAGCAATTGTTTTGCAGAATCCATGGCCTATAGGAAACGATGAGCATAGACGTGTACTATTGACCATGACTTTTTTTCTTACTACTAAGATTTTTTGGGATATCCCTCGTAATAAAGCAGTAACGGTCACAGAACTGTCGGAAATGCTTCACTCCAAAAGCAAAGGAAAGATTTTGTTTGGAAGTGTAGTAAGCTCCAGCGTGGTGCTGCTGATTTCGGCTATGTTTATCCTTCCTTTGATTTATGATGCCAGTCTTTCCAGACGTGTACAGTTGATGATCAATGCAGATTTACTGCTGAAAAATCTGCTGATTCTTATTGGCAGTTTTGTCATTGTTCTTTTTCATGTTTGGCAGGAAAAGAAGGAACGGCAGCTTATGGTTATCGATTCTGAATTGAAGATGGAGCGCCAGTTCAGGGAAAACAGCCAGGAGGATGCTATCCTTCGGTTTTGCTTTGATGTTTCTCTGGGAGAAATTACCGAAGGACTATGGTTCTTTCAATCTCCCGACAGTGATTTCTATCAGGATACTGTGACTATTTTGGATGAATTCCGTATGGGCTGTGTTTACGAAGACGAAAGAAGGTATTTTATTCCGCTGAAGGATTTGGAAGAACATCAGGATAAATTAAAGATTCCGTTTCACACTTTTAATGCAAGGATGTCGGTAGACTATCTTTTAAACCGAATGAATCTTTCAGAAAGCATTCGGAAGAATTTGAAGAAGCTGAATAAGGTATGGATATGGACAAAGGTTCAGGTGACCATTGTGGAAGATGAAGGAAGCGGAGATACGCTCTGCCATGTTGTGTTCATTGACATAGATGAGGAAATGACCTACTCAGAAAACCTTTTGCAGGAAGCTACCATGGATGCATTGACAGGAGTTTATAATCGGTCTAGTATGGAAAAGGCCATGAGGGAATTATTTCAAACGACGAAGGTTTCAGGAGCCCTTTTTATGATCGATATGGATCATTTCAAAAGTGTTAATGATACTTTAGGCCATCCTAAAGGGGATAAGGCACTGCAGGACACTGCGGAAATTTTGCAGAGGATATTCAGGGGCAGAGATATGATCTGCAGACTGGGTGGAGACGAATTCTGTATTTTTGCCAATAATTTTACTGATATAGGATTGCTCAGTAAGCGGGCAGAAGAGCTGAACAGACGGGGAAGAATGAAACAGTTCTCCGAGGATCACAGCAAATCGGTTGATACGTCTTTCAGTATCGGGATTGCCATCTGTGCAGAGGGTATGGAAGCTGACAGTTACGAAGAATTATACAGCAGAGCAGACCTGGCCCTTTATGAGGCAAAGAAGGCGGGAAGGGATACCTATCGAATTTATACCAAAGAAATGGAGGAAGGGTAAAAAAGTTCTTGCTTTCGGGAAATTTCAGTGCTATACTGACTTTAATCTAATAATCCTTATCATTAGAGTGGACTGGTTGGTCCACTCTTTTTACGTGTATTATCCCGTATTAAAAGAAACTGGATGAGAGTATAAGGATAGCATGGAGGGGCAAAAACAGCATAAGAAAGGAATAGGTAGCAAAATGTCCAGAAGAGAGACATATGAGAGCAGAACAGAAGAATTGTTGCTGCCCATTGCAGACGGCTTTGGTGTAGAAATCTATGATGTGGAATATGTAAAGGAGGGCAGTGACTGGTATCTGCGGGCTTATATTGATAAAGAAGCAGGGGTGAATATCACGGACTGTGAAAATGTAAGCCGGGCCTTATCCGAAAAATTGGATGAAGAGGATTTCATTGAAGATGCGTACATTCTGGAAGTGAGCAGTCCGGGACTGGGGCGAACACTGAAGAAGGAAAAGCATTTTATAAAGTCCCTGGGGCAGGAGGTGGAGGTACGTACCTATAAGCCCATCGATAAAAGAAAAGAATTTGTGGGGGTCTTGCAGGCTTATGATAATGGAAACATAACGATTCTGATGGATGATGAAGAGAGGAATTTTTCAAAGGCAGATGTGGCTTTGGTAAGACTGACCTTTGATTTTTAGATAGAAAAGAATGCCGGAAGGCGGAATGAGAGGACAAAATGAACAAAGAGTTATTAGAAGCATTGGATGTGTTGGAAAAAGAGAAGGAGATTAGCAAAGAGACATTATTCGAAGCTATTGAAAATTCGTTGCTGACGGCCTGCAAGAATCATTTTGGAAAGGCTGATAATATCAAAGTGGAAATTAACAGAGAAACCTGTGATTTTCTGTGTTATGCCCAAAAGGAGGTTGTGGCTACTTCAGAGGAAGTGGAGGATGATTTGCTGCAGATCAGCCTGGAGGAGGCACTAAAGCATTCAAAGAAAGCCCGTGTAGGAGAAATTCTGAATGTGGAAATCAAGTCTAAGGAGTTTGGGCGAATTGCCACGCAGAATGCAAAAAACGTCATTTTACAAAAAATCCGTGAGGAAGAAAGAAGCGTTATTTATAATCAGTATTTTGAAAAGGAAAAAGATGTCGTAACAGGAATTGTTCAACGCTATGTAGGAAAAAACATCAGTGTGAATTTGGGTAAGGCAGATGGTATTCTTTCTGAAAGTGAGCAGGTGGAAGGAGAGGTGTTTCGGCCCACAGAAAGAATCAAGGTCTATATACTGGAAGTAAAAAATACCACTAAGGGGCCCAGAATTTTAGTCAGCCGTACCCATCCGGAGTTGGTGAAGCGTTTGTTTGAATCAGAGGTAACAGAGATTAAGGATGGCACGGTGGAAATTAAAAGCATTGCCAGAGAAGCAGGAAGCAGAAGCAAAATTGCGGTATGGAGTAATAATCCTGATGTGGATGCCGTAGGTGCCTGCGTAGGGCAGAGCGGTGCCAGAGTAAACTCCATTGTGGAGGAACTCAGGGGAGAGAAGATTGATATTGTCAATTGGGATGAAAACCCGGGTAATCTGATCCAGAATGCTCTTTCACCGGCCAAAATCGTTGCTGTATTTGCAGACCCCGATGAAAAGACAGCCAAGGTTGTGGTTCCGGATTATCAATTATCTCTTGCCATTGGTAAATCCGGACAGAATGCCAGACTGGCAGCCAGATTAACAGGATACAAGATTGATATTAAAAGTGAAACCCAGGCAAAGGATACACCGGGCTTCCGCTATGAGGATTACATTGGTGAATATGATGATGAAGAGTACGGTGAGCAGTATGAAGACGGCTATGAAAACGAGTACACGGAGAATCATGAAGAAGGACAGGTGGGAAGCCTGGCGGAAAGCTACGAAGAAAGTCAGCCGGAAGGCAATGAAGAATGAGAGGAATATGCGGATAGATTTTTTTTTGGCAGGAATAAAATTTCCTTCCGAAGAATATAAGGAGAAGATGTGGTATGAATAAGAAAATTCCTATGAGACAATGCGTAGGATGCGGCGAGATGAAAAGCAAAAAGGAAATGCTGCGTGTTCTGAAAACCGTGGAAGGCCCCATTGTTCTCGATGTAACCGGTAAAAAGAATGGAAGAGGAGCATACCTTTGTCGTAAGCAGGACTGCCTGAAAAAAGCAATTAAAGGCAAAGGCTTGGAGCGGTCTTTCAAAATGAGTATTCCAACTGAAGTTTATGATAGTCTGTTAGAGGAGTTTGCCAACATTGAAGCAGAATAAAATCTATTCCCTTTTGGGGCTGGCCACCAGATCCAGAAACCTGGTGAGCGGCGAATTTATGACAGAAACAAAGATAAAGCACGGCGAAGCAGAATTGGTAATTGTGGGAGAGGATGCTTCTGAAAATACGAAAAAAAAGTTTCGCAATATGTGTGAATTTTACCAGGTCTCCTTATTTTGCTATGGAACCAAGGAAGAACTGGGGCGGGCCATAGGAAAGGAAATGCGGGCAACTCTGGCGGTAACGGATGAGGGATTTGCTAAATCCCTGAAGAAGATGTTGGAAGAGGAACGGAGGTAGTTTAGTAGAATGGCTAAATTTAAAGTATATGAACTTGCAAAGGAATTAGATACACAAAGTAAGGAGATTCTTGCTTTTCTACAGGAGAAGGGGATTCCTGCCAAGGCGCCGCAAAGCTCGGTAGAGGAAGAGGTGGCACAGATGATAAAAAGTCAATTTGGTAAGGCAAAGAAGGAGGAGAAGTCTGCTCCTGCCCCTGCAGAGTCTAAGATAAGCAAGGAAGCGGCAGAGGGAAAACCTAAACAGGAAGAAAAAGGCGGCCAGACAGGAAACGGCCCAAAAACTGCAGTATCGGAGTCTAAGGCTGTACAGCCAAAGACAGAGGCACCTAAAAAGAAGAAAAATATTATTTTTGTCAGCAATCCGCAGCATAGTAAGATGCCTGGCGGCGGGAGAGGACCGATGAACAGCCGCAATCCTAAAGGCCGTACAGCTCAGGAGCAGACGCCCAAGGCACCTGCCCCCAAGCCTATTCAATTGGGGCCTAATCAGATGATTAATAAATCCACCGGTAAGGTGATGGAAATGCTTCCCCCCAAGAAGCCTGAATCTGCGCCAGAGATAAAGCCTGTACAGGAGGAGAGGAGAGAAAATCGGTCAAACCGTGATAATTATGGCAACCGTCAGCAGGGAAACCGGAGCGGAGAGAGGAATTCATCACGAGGAGGACAGAATGAGGAACGAAGAGGTAATGACCGCTTTGGAGGCAGACAGGGACGTCCTCAGGCAGGTAATGATCGACAGAATAATACGGGGAATAAAGGTTCTTATCAGGGCTCTGCAGGCAGTCAAAGTTCTGGGCGCAGTATGGGTAGTGGTGACCGCACTCAGGGAAGAAATGCAGGGGCGGACAATCGATTCCAGGGTAAAAGAGAAAATAAAGGTTTTGCTCAGGAAACACCCATGATGCAAAATGATAAGCACAGGGATGAGCAAAGAAGACAGAACCAGGCAAAGGATAAGCGCTCTAAGAAGGATGCGCTCTATGAAGATAAAGAGCAGGAAATGAAGAATAAGAATAAAGCCGGACGCTTTATTAAGCCCGAACCCAAGGCGACTGAGCCGGTTGAGCAGATTAAGGTCATTACACTGCCCGAATCTCTTACCATCAAAGAATTGGCGGAAAAGATGAAAATGCAGCCGGCAGCAATTATCAAAAAACTGTTTTTGCAGGGAAAGGTAGTTACCGTCAACCAGGAGATTTCCTTTGAGGACGCAGAAAATATCGCCATTGACTTCGATATTATGTGTGAGCAGGAAGTGAAGGTAGATGTCATTGAGGAGCTTTTGAAGGAAGAAGAGGATGCCCAGGAGACACTGGTAAGCAGAGCACCGGTTATCTGTGTTATGGGTCACGTTGACCATGGAAAGACTTCTCTTCTGGATGCAATTCGTAAAACCAATGTAACGGACCGGGAGGCTGGAGGTATCACTCAGCATATCGGGGCTTATACGGTAAACGTAAACGGACAGAAAATTACCTTTCTGGATACGCCGGGACATGAGGCTTTTACCGCCATGCGTATGCGTGGTGCCAATGCGACAGATATTGCGATTTTGGTGGTGGCCGCAGACGATGGTGTTATGCCGCAGACGGTGGAGGCAATCAATCATGCCAAGGCGGCGGGAATCGAAATTATCGTTGCAGTGAACAAGATCGATAAGCCAAATGCCAATATTGATCGGGTTAAACAGGAACTATCTGAGTACGATCTGATTCCGGAGGATTGGGGTGGAAGTACCGTTTTTGCACCGGTTTCTGCAAAAGCAGGCACGGGAATTCAGGAACTTCTGGAAATGATTCTGCTGACAGCGGATATTTTAGAATTAAAAGCAAATCCTAAGAGAAAAGCGAGAGGTCTGGTGATCGAGGCCGAGCTGGATAAGGGCCGGGGACCGGTAGCAACTGTGCTGGTACAAAAGGGTACACTGAGAGTGGGAGACTTCATTTCGGCCGGTGCTAGCCATGGTAAGGTAAGAGCCATGATCGATGATAAGGGAAAAAGAGTGAAGGAAGCAGGTCCGTCTACGCCCGTGGAAATTCTGGGGTTAAGCGATGTGCCCAACGCAGGTGAGGTATTCCTGGCTCACGATAGCGACAAGACGGCCAAATCCTATGCGGAAACCTTTGTGGCTCAGAATAAAGAAAAGAAGCTGGAAGAAACCAAGAGCAAAATGTCCCTGGATGACTTGTTTAACCAGATACAGGAGGGTAATCTAAAGGAACTGCATCTGATAGTGAAAGCAGATGTGCAGGGTAGTGTCGAAGCAGTAAAGCAATCCCTGATCAAACTTTCTAACGAGGAAGTAGTGGTAAAATGTATTCATAGCGGTGTAGGTGCCATCAGCGAATCTGATGTTACTCTGGCAGCAACATCTTCCGCAATTATCATTGGCTTTAATGTTAGACCTGATGCTACAGCCAAGGCTACAGCAGAACAGGAAGGGGTAGATATTCGACTGTACAAAGTAATTTACCAGGCAATTGAGGACATTGAGGCTGCCATGAAAGGGATGCTGGATCCTGTGTTTGAAGAAAAGGTTATCGGTCATGCGGAAGTCCGTCAGATCTTTAAGGCCTCCCAGATTGGTAATATTGCAGGCTCCTATGTTCTGGATGGTGTGTTCCAGAGGGGCTGCAAGGTAAGAATCTCCCGTCAGGGTGAGCAGATTTTCGAAGGAAATCTGGCTTCTTTAAAGCGGTTTAAAGATGATGTTAAGGAAGTAAAAGCAGGATTTGAATGTGGTCTAGTATTTGAAGGCTTCGATCAGATGCAGGAGCTGGATATTGTGGAAAGCTATATTATGGTAGAGGTTCCCCGATAAGTGGAAAGGAACCAGGTGTTCCCAAAGGCTTTTGCGACAGCAGGCTGCGAGGCAGCAGAAGGTGAGGGAGTATGCGTAAAAACAGTATAAAAAATACGAGAGTAAATACAGAGGTTCAGAGAACGTTGGCTGAGATCATCAGGGGGGACATAAAAGACCCCCGGATATCTCCATTGACCAGTGTGGTTGCAGTAGAGGTGGCTCCTGATTTAAAGCATTGCAAGGTGTATGTCAGTGTTCTGGGAGATGAGGAGGCCGGAAGGGATACTCTTGCAGGGTTGAAAAGTGCCGAAGGCTTCATTAAAAACCGGCTGGCTAAAATCATTAATTTGAGGAATACACCAGAACTACACTTCCTTTTGGATGGGTCAATTGCCTATGGTGTGGATATGTCCAGAAAAATTGATGAGGTAGTAAAGGAAATGGATGAGAGAGGAGAGGCATGAGTAAGCTGGAAGAATTGGTAAAAGAGGCTCACTCTATTGCCATCAGTGGCCATATACGGCCTGATGGTGATTGTATTGGGTCGGTTTTGGCAACCTGCCAATATCTGAAAAAGAATACGCCGGATAAAGAGGTGAGGGTGTTTTTGGAATCACCCGGACCGGAGTTTTCCTGTATTCAGGGGATAGAAGAAATCGACACACAGATGGAGCCAGAAAAAGTATATGATCTTTTTTTCATTCTGGATTGCTCGCTGGACAGAATAGGAAAGGCACTCCCTATTGCCCAAAGAGCGAAAAAGAGGATCAACATTGATCATCATATCAGTAATGAAGGAACAGGGGATATTAATATTCTGGAGCCAATGGCCAGTTCTACCAGCGAGGTAGTCTTTGGTCTGATGGATGTAACCAAGTTGGATGAAGAGATTGCCAAAGCTCTTTATCTTGGTCTGGTTCATGATACAGGAGTATTCAAATATTCCAATACTTCCCCCAGGACCTTGCGTATTGCGGCAGAGCTGATCAGCTTTGGCTTCGACTTTCCCAAGCTGATCGATGAAACCTTTTATGAAATGACTTATGAACAGAATCAGATTCTGGGGAGAGCATTAACCAGCAGCAGAAGGATTTTAGAAAACAGGTGCATTGTCAGTGTAGTGGAAGCGAGCCAGATGGAGGAATGCGGTGTGACGCCTGGCGATTTAGACGGGGTTGTCAGCCAGCTTCAGATCACCAAGGGAGTAGAGTGCGCTGTATTCCTTTATCAGACGGGAGAACAGGAATATAAAGTCAGTCTGCGTTCCAATCACTATGTAAATGTGGCTGAAATTGCAGCCTCCTTTGGTGGTGGAGGACATATACGGGCAGCAGGCTGCAGTATGGTGGGAAGCCCTCCGGAAATTATTGAGCAGGTAGCAAAACGTATTGCTCTGCAGCTTAAAAAGGAAGAATAGAGAGTAAATGGCGATTGATGGAATACTTAATATCGATAAGCCCCGGGGCTTCACCTCACACGATGTAGTGGCAAAGCTGAGGGGAATACTGGGACAGAAAAAAATCGGACATACAGGGACTCTGGATCCGGAAGCGGTGGGAGTCCTTCCCGTTTGTCTGGGAAGTGCGACCAGACTCTGTGACCTGCTTACCAATAAGGATAAGGAATATGTAGCCCAGGTGCGCCTGGGAGTAACTACGGACACACAGGATATGACAGGTCGGATCATAGAGGAAAGGATGGTGGGGGCAACAGCATTAGAGGTTGAAAAGGCACTGATGAGCTTTTTAGGAGACTATGAGCAGATTCCCCCCATGTTTTCGGCTATAAAGATAGATGGGAAAAGGCTTTATGAGCTGGCCAGAGAAGGGAAGGAGATAGAGAGGAAGGCTCGAACCGTTCAGATTAAGGAAATAGAGCTTCTTTCCGTTGAGCTTCCCCTACTGACCATACGGGTTAAGTGCTCTAAAGGAACTTATATCCGTACTCTATGTCATGACCTGGGGAAGGCATTAGGCTGCGGTGGTGCCATGGAGCAGCTTGAGCGGACCCGGTCGGGAATGTTTACCAAAGCAACCGCTCTCAGCCTTGAAGAATTGGAAGGGATTATGGCGAAAAGAGGGGGAAAAAGCAAGGAAGAAGCACTGGAAGGAATTTTGATTCCTGTGGACAGATTGTTTTCAGACTATCCGGCACTGCAGTTAAAGCCGGCCAGGGAAAAATTGATAGAAAATGGGAATTCCTTTGAGAACCATCATTTACTCCCTTCTCTGCAGCAGGAGGTATGGCCGGATCATAGTCAGTACCGGGTATATATACAAAAGGACAGATTTATGGGAATCTATGAGTACAGAAAAAAGGAGGGCAGATTTTGCCCTGTAAGAATGTTTATCAGTAAGCAGGGTGAAAAATAGAATTTTTCACGTTCTTATTTATTTTTTATTCTTGTGCGGTCTAAAGAATTGCTTATGCTGTACAAGGGAACTTGAACATGAAGAAATGAAGGAAAATATGCGTATAATTGCAGATACAACAGATTTTAAGCTGCTGATTCCCACAGCAGTTACTCTGGGAAAATTCGATGGACTTCATCGGGGGCATAAGGAGCTGCTAAAAAAGATTACAGCCGCAAAGACAAAAGGGCTTGCCAGTGTGGTATTTACCTTTGATCCTCCGCCGGAGGTGCTTTTTGGGATGCGGGACAGAAAAGAATTGACCACCAGAGAAGAAAAACGGAAAATTTTTGAAAAAATGGGTGTGGACATCCTCATTGAATATCCGCTAAATAAAATTACGGCAGCCATGGAGGCGGAAGAGTTTGTCCGGGAGATACTGGTTAGCAGAATGCAGATGTCTTATCTGGCGGCAGGCTATGATGTATCCTTTGGCTATCAGGGAGCCGGAAATGCGAAGCTGTTGAAACAACTGTCCGCAAAAATGGGCTTTCAGGTAGAGATTATGGACAAGATACGGGATCAGGGGCGTGAAATCAGCTCCACTTATGTACGGGAAGAGGTAGAACAGGGGCACATGGAGCAGGTTGAAAAGCTGTTGGGTGAGCCTTATTCCATTATTGGCGAGATCATGCATGGAGCCAAGCTGGGCCGTACGATTGGAATGCCTACGATTAATATTCTGCCTGAAAAAGAAAAGCTATTGCCGCCTAAGGGAGTCTATTTTTCTCTTACTGATATAGGCGGAAAGGAGTACCGCAGCATTACGAATATTGGCAATAAGCCTACAGTCAGCAATGCAGATCAAATTGGAGTGGAAACCTACATTTACGAGTTCGATAAAGAGGTTTATGGAAAAACAGCAGTAGTTCAGCTATTAAAATTCAAACGTGCAGAGATGCGCTTTGAAAATCTGGAGGCTTTAAAAAATCAGATGATGGAAGATATCGATGAAGGAAGGCATTTTCACGGATAAAGGAGAAAATGCTGAAACAGGCGGAATTTTTTATTTACAAGTACCTTAGCTTGTGTTAAACTGTATCAGTATGAATTTAGCTTATGCTCAGTATGTGGAATCTCCGTCCCATACTTAGGATAAAGCGTTTAAGGAATAAGGAGGATATGAATATGATCTCGAAAGAGAAAAAGACAGCAATCATGAAGGAGTATGCAAGATTTGAGGGTGATACAGGTTCACCGGAGGTTCAGATTGCCGTTCTGACCGCAAGGATTGCAGAGCTTACCGAGCATTTGAAGAACAACCAGAAGGATCATCATTCCAGAAGAGGTCTGTTAAAAATGGTTGGTAAAAGGCGTGGTTTATTGGATTATTTAAAGAGAACCGACATTGAGGGATATCGTACACTGATTGGAAAACTAGGCATCAGAAAATAAGCAGCAAAGAAAATAATGGGACTGTCCTTATGTTCAGGCAGTCCCTGTTTTTACATCTTCTGATGTGAAAAAGGTAACTATCCGTTAGGAAGGAGGCTTCCGAGACCACTGATAAGGGCAGTTATGAACCGTCTTTATCAGTAGTTTCGGGCCTTTCTTGCGGATGAAAATAAAGTCAAGAAAAGGAGATAATAATGTACAAAACATTTACAATGGAATTAGCCGGACGCACCTTAAGCGTAGATATTGACCGGGTAGGCAAACAGGCTAATGGCTGTGCGTTTATGCACTATGGTGAGACTACGGTACTTAGTACGGCAACTGCTTCGGAGAAACCCAGAGAAGGAATTGACTTCTTTCCCTTAAGTGTGGAATACGAGGAAAAGCTGTATGCAGTAGGTAAGATTCCAGGGGGATTCAATAAGAGAGAAGGAAAAGCAAGCGAGAATGCAGTATTGACCAGTCGTGTGATTGATCGCCCTATGCGTCCTCTTTTTCCTAAGGATTATCGTAACGATGTAACCTTAAACAATATGGTGATGAGTGTGGATCCTGAGTGCCGCCCTGAGCTGGTAGCTATGCTGGGCAGTGCTATTGCCACCTCTATTTCCGATATTCCCTTTGATGGCCCCTGCGCCACCACGCAGATTGGTCTGGTGAACGGAGAGTTCATTGTCAATCCTTCGCAGGAGCAGTGGAAGAGTGGGGACTTGAATTTAACTGTAGCCTCCACCAGTGAAAAGGTAATTATGATTGAAGCGGGTGCCAATGAAGTTCCGGAAGCAAAGATGATCGAAGCAATTTACATGGCACATGGAATCAATCAGACCATTATTGCGTTTATCAATCAGATCGTGGAAGAAGTTGGCAAACCCAAACACAGCTATACCAGTTGTGCCATCCCGGAGGAAATGTTTGCTGCCATGAAGGAAATTGTGACCCCGGAAGAAATGGAGGCAGCAGTATTTACCGATGAGAAGCAGGTGAGAGAGGAAAATATCAGAGGACTTCGTGAAAAATTAGAGGAGGCCTTTGCAGACAAGGAAGAATGGCTGGAGATGGTAGGAGAGGCTCTTTACCAGTATCAGAAAAAGACCGTTCGTAAGATGATTTTAAAGGATCATAAGAGGCCTGACGGAAGAGAGATTACACAGATTCGTCCTCTGGCTGCAGAGGTGGATTTAATTCCCCGGGTACACGGCTCTGCCATGTTTACCAGAGGACAGACTCAGATTTGTACCGTAACCACACTGGCACCTCTCTCCGAAATGCAAAGAATTGATGGTCTGGATGTGAATGAAACCAATAAACGATATATGCATCATTATAATTTCCCGTCTTACTCAGTAGGTGAGACAAGACCCTCCAGAGGACCGGGGCGTAGAGAGATTGGCCATGGTGCATTGGCAGAAAAGGCGCTGGTACCTGTATTGCCCAGTGAGGAAGAATTCCCCTATGCCATTCGTACCGTATCCGAAACCTTTGAATCCAATGGCTCTACCTCTCAGGCTTCTGTTTGTGCATCCTCCCTGTCCTTAATGGCAGCAGGAGTTCCTATTAAAAAAGCAGTAGCGGGAATATCCTGTGGCCTGGTTACCGGTGATACGGATGAGGATTATATTGTACTGACAGATATTCAGGGATTGGAGGACTTCTTTGGAGATATGGACTTTAAGGTGGCCGGCACCCATGATGGAATTACGGCTATTCAGATGGACATTAAGATTCATGGTCTGACCAGACCTATTGTGGAGGAGGCTATTGCCAGGACAAAAGAGGCAAGAACCTATATCCTGAACGAGATTATGAATCCCTGTATTGCAGCTCCAAGATCGGAGGTGGGTCCTTATGCACCCAAAATCATTTCTATTCAGATTGATCCGGAAAAGATTGGAGACGTGGTTGGGCAGAGAGGAAAAACCATCAATGAAATTATCGCCCGCACCGGCGTAAAGATTGATATCACTGATGACGGCAACGTATCCGTCTGCGGAACCGACGCAGCTATGATGGATCAGGCTGTTGAGATGATTAAGATTATCACTACCGACTTTGCAGAAGGACAGATATTTAAGGGGAAAGTGGTTAGTATCAAGGAGTTTGGTGCCTTTATTGAATTTGCACCAGGCAAGGAAGGAATGGTGCATATTTCCAAAATATGTAAGGAAAGAATCAACCATGTAGAGGATGTGCTTACCTTAGGGGATAAAGTAACCGTGGTTTGCCTTGGTAAGGACAAGATGGGAAGAATCAGCTTCTCCATGAAGGATGTTGCCCAGAGATAAAATACAAATTAATACAGTAAGGAAATAAAAAAAGGCCTGCCCCATAAAGGGGTGGCCTTTTTTCTATGCAGAACTTTTTATTACTGCAAAACGGATACTAACTTCTATACCGCTTCATGGAAGGTACGATTGATCACGTCGGTCTGCTGTTCGGGAGTTAACTTAATAAAGTTAACCGCATATCCGGATACACGGATGGTGAGCTGAGGATATTTCTCAGGATGCTTCTGTGCATCTAAAAGAGTATCACGGTTTAACACGTTTACATTCAAATGGTGACCACCCTTAGATGCATAGCCATCCAGTAAGGATATTAAATTGTCAATCTGCTGCGTATTCGTGGTCATAAAAAATCCTCCTAAAATTGTATTTTTTCAAATACAAAACAGTAATCATTACTATTTTATATTTGACATTATATTAACATTCTCTTGGGACTTTGTAAAGCAACAAATGGAAGAAAAATTGTATTAAATCAGATGCAGAAAAGTTAGCATATCCCAAAAGGGTTTTCATATATTTAGATAAGGAGGACAAAGGTTAAATAAAATGGAGGAGACAATGGAAGAAAGAAAGCAACTGATTAAGAATTTTCCCCTGGCCGGAAGAGCATTCTGGGAAAAGCTGACGGAAAAGACTGATCTGCTTGAAGAAATTCGAATAAGAGCAGACAAGCCGCTGATCATACGGGAACGAAACGGGGAATGGTATGCTGACCAGGAGGGAAGATGGATAAAGGAGCCGGGTAAAGCCAGAAGCATGACCTATAAAGAGATTCAGGAGCTGGTAGATTACTGGTGTAAGGATTCACGCTATGCGTTTCAGAAGGAGCTGAAGGGCGGTTATCTGACCATAAGAGGAGGGCATCGTATTGGACTATGCGGAGAGATAGTTATTGGAGAAGAAGGGAGAATACAAACAGTAAAAAATATTTCCAGTCTGAATATCAGAATTGCTCATCAATGCAAACAGGCGGCAGCAAATATTCTTCCATATTTATATGAGGGAGACAGGCTGCAAAGTACATTACTCATCTCCCCTCCGGGAGCAGGAAAAACGACCCTCCTGAGAGATCTGATTCGCAGAGTATCCGATGGCAATGTATATGCACAGGGTAAGGTGGTAGGACTGGTGGATGAAAGAGGGGAAATTGCTGCCTGCTATCAGGGGATTCCCCAATTGGATGTGGGATTGCGGACAGATGTTTTGGATGGATGTCCCAAGGCGGCGGGAATGATCCGGCTGCTTCGCTCCATGGGACCGCAGGTGATTGCGGTAGACGAGCTGGGCAGTGCCAAGGAAGTGAAGGCTCTGCTCAAGCTGGCCGGCTGCGGCTGCAGTATATTGGCGACCATCCACGGGAACAACATGGAAGAAGTAAAAAGGAGAAGACTGTTTCGCAGTCTATGGGAGGAAGGAATCTTTGGAAGAATACTGATCCTGGAAAGAAAGGCAGGAGAGTTCTGCAGCTATTTATATGA
Organism: Lachnospiraceae bacterium; assembly: GCA_004558185.1. Lineage (GTDB taxonomy): Bacteria > Bacillota > Clostridia > Lachnospirales > Lachnospiraceae > SFDP01. The sequence goes on from SFDP01000008.1 coordinate 41,080, forward strand.
GGAGGAGGAATAGCTTGCTGGATTTGTTGGGGGGAGTATTAGTAATAGGAGGAATGACCGGCTTTGGTTTCCTCTATCTGGAAAAGGGGCAAAGACGAGTGGAAGAGCTTAAGAGGCTGGCGTATCTTTTTAAATTATTAAAGAGCGAAATAACTTTTAAGAAACAGCCTTTACCATTTGCCTGCAGAGCTTCAGGAGAAAAAATCAGGGAAAGAGAAGGGAGAATTCTGGAGGCAATAGCAGGAGACATGGAGGAAGGGAACGGGATGAGCTTCAGAGAAATCTGGAGGAGCAGATGGAAGGAACAGCTACAGCTTTCGATGCTATCGGAGTATGAGAAAAATAAGGTACTTGAATTTTCTTCCTTTGTCGGGTATGAGGAAGAGACCCTGCAGGAAAATATGATGGAATGCCAGGTGGAAGAATTTACACTGCTGGCAGAAAAGGTAAGAGATGAACTGGAGAAGAAGAAAAGAGTTGTCTTACTGCTAAGCTCCTGTACGGGGATTCTGTTTGTTCTGATTCTCTTATGAAAAGGAGCCAGTGATGGAAGTTGGATTAATCTTTAAAATAGCAGCAGTAGGAATTCTGATTACTATTCTTGGACAGGTTTTGAAATACAGCGGAAGGGAGGAGCACGCCTTTTTGATCTCATTGGCGGGGCTGATATTGGTATTATCCTGGATTCTTCCCCATATTTATGCCCTGTTCCAGTCTATACAGAGCCTCTTTCAACTGTAAAGGAATTCAAGCTGCTTCGATGACAGAATAACGGGAAACGTTAAATAAATTGTGGGGGAATCAATGAATATTCTTCAAATTGCTGTAATTGCGATCTTAGGAGTAATTGCAGCCGTTATTTTAAAAAGCTATAAGCCGGAATTTGGAATGTTTTTTATCATTGCTCTTTCTTTTTTATTTCTGGGACAGGGAATCCGCCTTATGTCAGAAGTAAAAACAGAATTAGAAGTAGTTCAATCCTTTTATCGGGAAAATCAATACTACTATAAGCTTCTGTTTAAGCTTATCGGAATCACCTATTTATGTGAATTTACCTCCGGTATTTGTAAAGATGCAGGTTATCAGTCAATAGCAGCTCAGGTAGAATTGATGGGGAAAATGCTGATTCTGGTTTCCGGTATGCCGGTACTGTTAACGATGATAGAAACCTTATGGAAATATGAAATTTAGGGGGAAAAATGGGTCTGGAGGAAGTATATGACAGACTGCAGTGGGTAGAACTGGAAAGGCAGCTGCAGACTTTTTATCCACAGTGGGACATTTCCCTCTGGCAATTGATAAAAATGGTTATTCAGGGCAGAGGGATGGAAGCCATCCGACAGGTATTTGGGCAGCTTCAGGAAAATCTGCTGATGGAATGGGGGAATTGGAAAAATATCTGGATTACGGTAATAATCGTAATCTTATTATCTGCCATATTTGCTGCTTTTAAGGATACTTTTCAAAACAAGCAAATGGCAGAGATCGCCTTCCATATTAATTATTTAATCCTGATTATATTATTTTCCGGTGTGTTTCAGCGTGTATTGAAAACGGGGGAAGTAACTCTGAATAATATTGAGGAATTTATGCGGCTTTTCTTTCCTGCCTATTTTATGACCTTGGGAATCGCAGCGGGTACGGCTACCGGATTGGTCTATTACCAGTTGGCCTGTATGGTGATTTACGGAGTGGAGCTTTTATTGAAAGCAATCCTGCTTCCTTTCATCAGCGGATATATGCTGTTTACCATTATGAATGGAGTATGGGGAGAGGAGCGGCTGGAGCTTTTACTGGAGCTGCTGAAGAAAGGAATAAAAACCTCATTAAAATTGCTTATGGGAATATTGACCGGTGCCAGTCTTATACAATCCATGATAACGCCAGTTATTGAACAGGTAAAAACCGAAGCGGCATATAAAGCGGTAGAGGCACTTCCGGGAGTGGGAGAATTGTCCGAAGGGGTAATGAGGCTGTGGTTGGGAAGTGCGGTGCTGATTAAAAACAGTGTGGGAATAATCAGCTGTCTGCTGCTGCTGGGAATTACCCTGATTCCTCTGCTGAAAATTGCGGCTGCAGGTTGTATGCTGAAGCTGATTGCAGCAATATTGGGGATGGTGGGGGATAAAAGAATGATACATTTTACCAATCATGTAGGAGATGGAATCCTGCTTCTTCTCAATACAGTAGCGCATGGTATTTTATTCTTCCTGGTATTGATTGCCATTACGGCTTATAGTACGAATGGGGGATTATAGTCTGAAAAATAAGCTCGATAGCTTATTTTTCACTTCGGAATGGGGATTAGAATGGCTGAAATATTCATTCATCTGGTTAAGCAGATGGTTATTTTTCTGATTGCAGGACAGACGATCCTTCACTTCGGCATAGGAAGGCAATATGAACGGTATGTCAGGCTGATCCTTTCCCTTATGCTGGTGACCCAGCTTTTGTCGGCAGCGGTAAGTATTCTGCCTGCCGGACAGGAGCTTGATATTTGGGGTTCGGGAAAGGGAATAAGGGAATCCTTTAGATCGGGTTGGGAGGATAATATGGAGCAGTTTGAGAAAAAGCTCTATCAAAAGCAGGAGGAGCTGGAGGATTGGCAGAAGAGGAAGATGCAAGAGACGAGTGAAGAAGAATCAATGAAGGATAGCAGACAAATTAAGGTAGAGGAAATAACAATTCAATGAAGAACCGGGAAAAGTGGATTCAAACTGTAAAAAGTCTTTTTTTAAAGAAGGATAGCCTGCTGATCTGTGTATTGTCGGGTATTCTTTTATTGGTTATTGCATGGCCGGTCTCGGAAAAAAAGGATCATCATGCCGACAAGTCCGTTTTATGGGATAGTAACGGTTCTATAATCAATCCTGTAAGCGAAGAGGAAGCGGTGGATAGTAACAGCGGAGAATGGAAGGAGGATGCAGCAGCGGCGGCTTTAGAAAAAAGGCTGGAAGAAATCCTCTCCACGATGGAGGGGGTGGGCAGAGTTAAGGTGATGGTGACATTGGCCTCCTCCCGGGAGAAAATCATTGAAAAGGATGTCCCTACCAGTCGAAGCAATGTACTGGAGGAGGATGCCCAGGGAGGGAATCGCAGCACACAGGATGTGGAGGCGGGAGAGAGCACAGTTTATCTGAAAACAGAGAATGGAGAGCAGATTCCCTATGTGATCAAAGAAATCAGTCCGGTAATTGAAGGGGTCAGTGTGGTGGCTGAGGGTGGAGGAGATGCCCTGATTCAAAAAAATATTACCGAGGTGATTCAGGCATTATTTGGAATAGAAGTACATAAAATTAAAGTAGTAAAGATGAAACAACAAGGATAGGAGAGATGGGCTTGAAAAGAAATCAAATTATGATTACAGCTTTAGCGGTGATGATTGCGGTAGCAGGGTACCTGAATTTTGCCGGGAATAAACTGAAGGAAGAAACCCTTGTGGTGAATGATGAGATGCTGATGGAAGAGGATCGAACGGCATTACTGGACCTGTCGGAGGAAGATATAGCCTCAGACATTGAAAGTATGGATCAGGAGGCACAGCTTACAGAGAACTACCTGGATGAGGGTATGCAGGAGTCAGGCCAGTTATCCCGTGTGGAGGTGGATTTGACGGCTAATGGTGAAGAGGCTATGGATGAAGTAGTGGCGGCTGCGGGAGATAACGTTAATGGGGGAGAACAGTCGGCAGATTCCAAGACCATAGAGGGAACTCCGGGAGAGGCTGTTTTTACCAGTACGCAGGCTGTGTCCACCCTGTCTGCTGCAAAGCTCCTGAAGGAGCAGACCAGAGCAAAAAACAAAGAAGCCCTGACCGAAATTGTAAATAATCAGGAGCTGGATGCTTCACAGAAGCAGGAGGCTGTTGCAGGAATGGTGGCCATGACGGACTTGAGTGAACGTGAAATGGAGGCAGAGATTCTTCTGTCGGCAAAAGGGTTTCCGGAGTCTGTAGTAAGCATCAGCAACGATGGTGTTGATGTTGTGGTCTGTGCGGCTGCCCTGACAGATGCCCAGTTAGCACAGATTATGGACATTGTTTCCAGAAAGACGGAAGTTTCTGCGGAAAAGATAATTATCAGCCAGGTATCGGGAAAATAATGCTATTTTATCTAAAGTATGTTATACTATTTGGAACTATGTAAAAAGCTACTTATTGGAGGAGATAACATGGGAAACTATGAAAATGAAATAAAGAAGAGAAGAACCTTTGCGATCATTTCCCACCCGGATGCGGGAAAAACAACACTGACAGAGAAATTCCTGCTCTATGGAGGTGCCATTAATCTTGCAGGGAGCGTAAAAGGGAAGGCCACAGCCCGGCACGCAGTTTCCGACTGGATGGAGATCGAGAAGGAGAGAGGAATTTCCGTCACCTCTTCCGTACTGCAATTCAATTATGATGGTTATTGTATCAATATCCTGGATACTCCCGGGCATCAGGACTTCTCAGAGGACACCTACAGAACGTTGATGGCTGCAGACTCGGCAGTAATGGTCATTGATGCCTCCAAGGGTGTGGAAGCACAGACCAGAAAGCTGTTCAAGGTATGTGTGATGCGTAAAATTCCTATCTTCACATTTATCAATAAAATGGATCGGGAGGCCAATGATACCTTTACGCTTCTGGATGAGATCGAAAAAGAGCTGGGGATTGCGACCTGCCCTGTTAACTGGCCGATTGGCTGTGGGAAGAATTTTAAAGGGGTTTATGACAGAGAAAGCAGAACTGTGGTAACCTGGTCTGATACACAGAAGGGTACAAAGGAGGGGGAAAGCCAGATCATTCCGCTTTCCGATGAAGGGAAACTGACCGACCATATTGGCGAAGCTGCTAAGACCCAGCTTTTAGAAGAAATCGAGCTTCTGGATGGAGCCAGTGCCGAATTTGATTTGCAGGAGGTACAAAAGGGAGAGCTTACCCCTGTATTCTTCGGTTCAGCATTGACCAATTTTGGAGTAGAAATTTTTCTCCAGCATTTTTTGAAGATGACGACCACCCCCCTGCCCAGGATGTCGGATCAAGGCCTTATCGATCCGGTGGGGGAAGAGTTTTCTGCCTTTGTATTTAAAATTCAGGCTAATATGAATAAGGCCCATCGGGACCGGATTGCCTTTATGCGTATCTGCTCCGGCAGGTTTGAGGCGAATATGGAAGTGAAGCATATTCAGGGAGGAAAGGTAATGCGGCTATCTCAGCCTCAACAGCTTATGGCCAGTGAGAGAAAGATACTGGAAGAAGCCTATGCAGGGGATATTATCGGAGTTTTTGATCCGGGAATTTTCTCCATTGGAGACACCATAAATATGCCAAAGGCAGGCTTTCGCTATGAAGGCATTCCTACCTTTGCACCGGAGCACTTTGCCAGAGTACGCCAGATGGATACCATGAAGAGGAAACAGTTTGTAAAGGGAATCACCCAGATCGCACAGGAGGGAGCTATCCAAATCTTTCAGGAATTCAATACCGGACTGGAAGAAATTATTGTGGGTGTGGTAGGGGTACTGCAGTTTGATGTACTAAAATATCGTTTGGAGAATGAATATAACGTTGAAATACGTTTGGAGAAGCTCCCTTACGAGCATATCCGCTGGATTGAGAATAAGGATGAGGTGGATGTGGACAGGCTTACCGGAACCTCCGACATGAAAAAGGTTAAGGACATGAAAGGGAATCCGCTCTTGCTGTTTGTAAATGCCTGGAGTGTAGGGATGACTCTGGATCGAAATAAGGATTTAGTCTTATCCGAATTTGGGAAAAACAATTAGATTCCCTAAAAGGTGGATGGCCTTGGGAGAAAGGGGCAGATGATGAAAAAAATGACAGTTTTACTGCTGCTTATCTTTTTATTGAGTGGCTGCTTATTTTTCGGAGAAACTACCCGGGACACGGTGCTGAGAGAGGAGCAGCCAGTCTTAGAGAGCGGACTACCCGAAACGGCGGCAGAGGAAAGAGAAAGAGAAGAAGCCAAAGCGCAGCAGGAGACAGAGGCTGAGCCGGATTTGGAAGGAAAGCTGCTTTCCGCAGAAAAAAAGGCGGATATGCTTCGCAATCAGCAGCATTTATATGCCTTCTCCACACTTCAGGTAACAGAACAAAACTTATATGTGGAGATGCTCTATGCCCTGACTAATTATGCAGGGGAAATGGAGGTTTCTACTGTAGAAACAGGAGAAATCGATAAAATTTTCCAATGCGTGATGCTGGATCATCCGGAGATTTTTTATGTGGATGGCTATTCCTTCAATAAATATACGCTGGGAGAGCGGGTAGAAAAGATTACCTTTGCCGGGACCTATATTTACAGCCGGGAAGAAAAAGCTACCAGAGAGAGGCTGATTGAAGAAAAGATTGGACAAATAATCCGAGAAATACCGGACAGAGCTTCTGATTATGATAAAGTAAAGTTTGTCTATGAATGGATCATCGGTAATACGGAATATGACAGGGAAGCCTTGGACAACCAGAATATCTGCTCGGTATTCTTACAAGGGCGCTCCGTGTGTCAGGGGTATGCAAAGGCGGCTCAGATCCTTCTGCAAAGACTTGGAATTCCGGCTCCCCTGGTTACGGGAACGGTAGAAAATGGTGAAGGACACGCCTGGAATTTGGTCAGTGTGGATAATGCCTGGTATTATTTAGATACTACCTGGGGAGATGCCTCTTACCTGTTCCAGAATGGGGAGCAGGCCATGAGTCAGAAGATGCCGGAAATCAACTATGACTACCTTTGCGTAACCAGTAAGGAGTTGTTAAGAACCCATAGCTTTAGCGGCTTGATCCCACTGCCTGACTGTCAGGCCATGGAGGCCAATTACTATGTGCGTGAGGGCGCCTGGTTTAAGGAAATGAACTGGGAGCAACTGAAAACACTGGTAGATCGATATAACCAGGAAGGAAGAGAAACTCTTACTTTAAAATGCGCCAATGAAGAGATTTATCAGGAAATGCTCGAACAGCTATTGGGAGAGCAGAGGATTTTTGACTATCTTAAACCCGAAGGAGACAGTATTTTGTATACCGATTCGGACAGACAGTTAAGTATAACCTTCTGGCTATAGAAGCCTTCAGCCCTGAACCAAAATAAATACTAGGCAAAAAAAATATACAATGGTATAATAAAAAGTAATTATAGCCAGAATAAGGAGGTAAACTCGTGGAAAAAGAGTATAATAGAAGTATATATTGCATACAGGATGACAAAAGTATGGGAACAGTGCAGATTTCCGACGATGTGATTGCGGTAATTGCCTGTCTTGCAGCTACAGAGGTAAAGGGGGTAGCTGCCATGGCAGGAAATCTGCCTAAGGAGCTTTTGAGCAAGGCAGGAAGAAAGAATCTGTCCAGAGGAGTCAAGGTGGCGCTTCAAGGCCGTAAGGTAAGAATAAGCCTTGCTATTATGATGGAATATGGCTATAACATTCCCGGTACCTGTACCAAGGTTCAGGACAGAGTAAAATCCGCTGTGGAGAATATGACAGGACTTACGGTAACGGATGTGGATATTCGGATTGCCAGTGTAGATATGCAGAAAAGATGAGTGGAGTCACCGATGAATAGGAGAAGTTTACGGGAACAGGTTTTTAAGCTGCTGTTTAGGGTAGAATTCAATCCGGCTGAAGAATTGGAGGAGCAATGCCGTCTGTTTTTAGAGAATGAGGAGTTGCCCATGTCTTCTCAGGATGAAGAATATATTCGGGACAGATTTTCTTCCATCAGAGAGAAGCTGGAAGAAATTGACGCTATGATCAATCAGAAAACCAAAGGCTGGACAACAGCAAGAATGGGCAAAGTGGATCTGACCATTATTCGTCTGGCTGTATTTGAAATGAAATTTGACGGGCTTCCAGAAGGCGTGGCGATCAACGAGGCGGTCGAACTGGCCAGAAAATTTGGTCAGGAGGAATCCGGGGGCTTTGTGAATGGCGTTCTGGCCAGGTTTACAGATGCGAGGCGGGATTAGCCCATATACAGGAATAGTTTATGTCCAATATTTATACAGTCACACAAATTAATCGGTATATTAAAAATATGTTCACGCAGGACTATTTATTACAGTCTGTCAGCATCCGGGGTGAGGTCAGCAACTGTAAATATCATTCCTCTGGACATATTTATTTTACGTTAAAGGATCGGGAAGGAACCTTAAGCTGCATCATGTTTGCCGGATATCGGAAGGAACTGAACTTTCTTCTTCAGGAAGGGCAGCAGGTGGTGGTGCAGGGAGGAATCGCCGTTTATGAGAGAGACGGCAAATACCAGCTTTATGCCCGCAAAATAGAAAAAAGCGGAGAAGGGGCTTTATTTGAAGAATTCCAGAGATTGAAGGCCAGATTAAAGGAAAAAGGGCTTTTTGAAAATATGTATAAGCAGCCTGTACCTGCCTATATACGAACTCTTGGGGTAGTGACGGCTTCTACGGGCGCTGCCATTAGGGATATTGTTCAGGTCGCTAAAAGGAGAAACCCCTTTCTGCAGATTCTGCTTTATCCGGCCGTGGTACAGGGGGAGGCTGCTGTGCCCAGCATTGTGAAGGGAATCCGGGCTTTAGAGCAGGTCGGAGTGGATGTGATGATTGTTGGCCGGGGAGGCGGTTCTTTAGAGGATTTATGGGCCTTTAACAGTGAAGAGGTAGCTCAGGCTGTATTCGACTGCAGTGTACCCATTATTTCTGCGGTAGGGCATGAAACAGACACCACGATCATCGACTATGTGGCCGATCTGCGTGCACCTACGCCTTCTGCAGCAGCAGAGTTGGCGGTCTATGATGTATATGCTTTCTTTCTTCAGCTAAGGGAGAGAGAAGACAGCCTTAGACAGTATATGCAAAAAAGAATTCAGATAGAAAGAATGAGGCTGGAGCAAAAAAGCCTGAGACTGAAAGCCCTTAGTCCTTTGAATCAGATTCGGGAGAAGCGCTTTTGGTGTATTCGCAGTGAGGAGATTTTACGGGAAACCATGGAGAAGCGTTTAAGGCATAAGCGAGTGGAACTGGAGCTTTGGATAGAACGCCTTCAGGGACTTTCCCCTTTAGAAAAGCTGAAGCAGGGATATTCTTATACGGTAAATAAGCAGGGAGAAAATATCCGGGACATTGCCCAGGTGGAGCAGGGAGAAGAATTGACCATTTATGTAACCAATGGACAGATTGTAACTCAGGTAAAGGAGATACAGGGTGGCAAAGAAGAAAGAGAATCAACTGACGCTGGAGGAGGCGCTTAAGAAGCTGGAGGAAACGGTAACGAAGCTGCAGTCCGATGAAATTTCTCTTGAAGAATCCTTTCAAGTATACCAGCAGGGGATGGAATATGTGAAGTTTTGCAGCCAGACCATTGATCAGGTAGAGAAAAAGGTATTGGTACTGAATCAGGAGGGAGAGCTGGATGAACTGGGAGAATGAGAGCCAGAAGAGAATTGAAGAGCTCGAGAACATCATCAGAGCATATTTACCTGCAGAAGAAGGCTATCAGAAAAGAGTAATTGAAGCGATGAATTACAGCATACTGGCAGGAGGAAAAAGAATTCGTCCCATGCTGATGCTGGAAACCTACCGCCTTTTTGGCGGGAAGGACAAGATTATCGAACCATTTCTTGCGGCCATAGAGATGATACATACCTATTCCCTGGTTCATGATGATCTGCCGGCCATGGACGACGATGAATACCGTAGAGGAAGAAAAACCACCCACATAGTATATGGGGAGGCAATGGCAATATTAGCAGGAGACGGCCTCCTTAACTTAGCCTTTGAAACGGCCTGCCGGGCCTTTGATATGGAGCCACATCATCCCCATATAGGCAGGGCTCTCCAGATTCTGGCAGGAAAGGCAGGAATCTATGGAATGATAGGTGGACAGACGGCAGATATTCAGGCAGAGGGGATGAAGCAGGATGAGGTGACAGAAGAACTGCTGTTATTTATTCACGAGTATAAGACGGCTGCCCTGATTCAGGAGGCCATGATGATCGGTGCACTGCTGGCAAAGGCAGAAGAGAATAGGCTTGAGGCTGTAGAGAAAATTGCCCGTAATATCGGCGTGGCTTTTCAGATTCAGGATGATATTCTGGATATTACCGGCTCTCTGGAGGTGTTAGGCAAGACCGCCGGAAGTGACAGGAAAAATGATAAAGTGACCTATGTAACTCTGAAAGGTATGGAGCAGGCTAAGAAGGATGTAGAAAATCTTTCTGCGGAGGCCATCACCCTGCTGGAGTCTTTTGAAGAAAAGAACGAATACCTGAATCAATTGATTTCCTATTTGATTCATAGGGAAAAATAGAAAGAAGGAGGCAAAGGTTGAAGGCATTGAATTCTTTCAACCCGGAATGCCGATGTACAAAGTTCCTGTGATGAAAAAGCTGCAGAAGCAGCGGAATGAGAGGAAATATGCTTCTTGATCAGATTAAGAAACCTAACGATATAAAAGCACTTGAGCCTGTGGATTATGACAGGCTGGCAGAAGAAATACGTGAATTTTTGATCCATTCGATCAGTGAAACCGGAGGCCATCTGGGATCCAATCTGGGTGTGGTGGAGCTTACTATGGCTCTTCATCTGGCATTTAAGCTTCCAGAGGACAAAATCATCTGGGATGTAGGACATCAGTCTTATACCCACAAACTCCTGACTGGAAGAAAGGAAGGCTTTGGAAACCTGAGAAAATATGGAGGAATGAGCGGTTTCCCCAAACGAGGAGAAAGTGACTGTGACTGCTTTGATACGGGGCACAGCTCCACCTCTCTTTCTGCAGGTCTGGGCTTTGTCAGGGCAAGAGAGCTAAAGGGAGAGAATAATTATGTGGTTTCCGTAATCGGTGACGGTGCACTTACCGGAGGAATGGCCTATGAGGCATTGAACAATGCGGCCAGAATGGATACCAATTTTATAATCGTACTGAATGATAACAATATGTCTATTTCCGAGAATGTGGGAGGAATGTCCAAATATTTGAATAATGTACGAACTGCTGACCATTATTTGAATATGAAGGAAGGGATTTATCAGTCCCTTCTCAAAACAAGGCATGGACAGGTTATTGTAGACAGTATCCGAAGAGCTAAAAGCAGTGTGAAGCAGTTAGTGATTCCCGGAATGTTTTTTGAGGATATGGGGATTACCTATTTAGGCCCGGTAGACGGTCATGATGTTAATGGACTGATTAAGGTATTACGGGAGGCTAAACGGTGTAAAACCGCAGTGCTGGTTCATGTGCTTACCCAGAAGGGGAAGGGGTATGAGCCGGCAGAAAGACATCAGGCCAGATTCCATGGAGCAGAGCCTTTCGATATCGAAACCGGCGTACCAAAAAAAATGAAAACCAAGGCAAATTACACCGATGTATTTTCAACGGTAATGATAAAGCTGGCCAGGAGAAATCCAAAGGTGGTTGCCATTACGGCAGCCATGCCGGAGGGAACAGGGCTTAAACGGTTTAGAAATGTTTTCCCGGAGCGGTTTTTTGATGTGGGAATTGCAGAGCAGCACGCAGTAACCTTTGCAGCAGGACTGGCAGCGGCGGGAATGAAGCCTATTGTGGCCGTATATTCATCCTTTTTGCAAAGAGCCTATGACCAGATCCTGCATGATGTGTGCATTCAGAATCTTCCGGTGGTATTTGCCATCGACCGTGCAGGACTGGTAGGAAGTGACGGGGAAACGCATCAGGGAATTTTTGATCTTTCCTATCTTTCCTCCATTCCCAATATGCATATTATGGCGCCCAAAAATAAGTGGGAGCTTTCTGATATGATGAAGTTTGCCGTAGCATTCGAAGGGCCTATTGCAGTCCGTTATCCCAGAGGAGAGGCCTATGACGGGCTGGAGCTTTTCCGATCCCCTATTCACTTTGGCAAGGGCGAGGTGCTCTATGAGGAGGAGGATATTGCCCTGTTGGCAGTAGGAAGCATGGTAAAGGTGGCTGACGAGGTAAGGAAAAACCTGAAAAAGAGAGGATATTCCTGTACCCTTGTTAATGCCCGTTTTATCAAACCCATCGACGAGGAGCTGATCAGGAAATTGTGTAAGGAGCATAAGCTGCTGGTCACTATGGAAGAGAATGTTGAAAGCGGAGGCTTTGGTGAGAAGGTGCTTAGTTTCGTGAATCGAGCAGGACTGAAGCGGAAAGTGGAGACGATCACTTTGGCAGACGAATACGTGGAGCACGGCAATGTTGATTTATTAAAGCAGGAAGTAGGTATAGATGCAGACAGTATAACTGCCCGTGTAATGACGGCCTACGTGGGATTGTAGATGAAAGAGCGATTGGATGTTTTGTTGGTACAGCAGGGCTTCTTTTCTTCCAGAGAAAAGGCAAAAGCGATCATTATGGCTGGAAACGTCTTTGTGGATGGTCAGCGTGAGGACAAGGCAGGAGCCATGTTTGATCCTGATAAGGTGAGGCTGGAAGTAAAGGGGCAGACGCTTAAGTATGTCAGCAGAGGAGGACTGAAGCTGGAAAAGGCAATAGAGGCCTTCGGTCTTGATCTTACTGATAAGGTTTGCATGGATATAGGGGCCTCTACCGGTGGATTTACAGACTGTATGCTTCAGAATCATGCGGCCAGAGTATACTCAGTGGATGTGGGGCATGGGCAGCTTGCCTGGAGCCTTAGAACCGATGAACGGGTAGTCTGCATGGAAAAAACGAACTTTCGCTATCTTACGCCGGAGGATATTCCGGAAAAACTGGATTTTGCCTCAGTGGATGTGTCCTTTATTTCTCTCAGTAAAATTCTTCTCCCGGCCAGGCGCCTATTAAGAGAAGAAGGGCAGATGGTCTGCCTGATCAAGCCCCAGTTTGAGGCCGGCAGGGAAAAGGTAGGGAAAAAAGGAGTAGTAAGAGAAAAGAGGGTACAGCAGGAGGTAATTGAAAAAATTTATACCCTTGCCCATATTCTTGGATTTAAGATTTTGGGACTGGATTTCTCACCCATTAAGGGACCGGAAGGAAATATTGAATTTTTAATTTACCTCCAGAAGGACAGTGCAAGAGATAAAGAACTGGCAGACTGCACGGAGGCTATGGCAGAAGCCAGACTGCGGGAGGAAATCCAGGAACAGACAGGGTTGGGCTGCAGCAGTCAGATGAGAGAAAGTATTGCGGACAGGGTAGAAAAAGCCCATTTATCACTATAGGAAGAGATGAATCAACGCAGAATTACGGGAAGAGCCTGTAATGTGCGTGGGGGTATCATGGAGAGATTTGGAATCGTCACTAACGGAATGAAAGATCCCGGCCGGGATATCACCGAAAGAATTGTGCAATATCTGAAAAAGCATGGGGCAGCCTGGGAGGTTGCTCATGCAGCGGGAGATATTTCCTCCAAAGCAGAGTGTATCCTGGTATTGGGAGGAGATGGAACCATGCTTCAGGCAGCCAAGGAGACGGCAGGGCGTAATATCCCGCTTCTAGGGATCAATCTGGGAAGCCTGGGGTATCTTGCAGAGGTAGAGATACAGTCCTTAGAAGAGGCCCTGGATAAGCTGCTTGCAGGAGAATATGAAACGGAGGAAAGGATGATGCTCAGTGGAACCATTCATCACCTTAATGAGCAGATTCGGACCTCTCCGGCCTTGAATGATATTGCCATAACCCGGTGCGGTACCTTGCAGATCATTAAATTGAATATCTTTGTCAATGGAAAGTTCCTCTGCCAGTGGAAGGCCGATGGAATCATCCTGTCAACGCCCACCGGTTCTACCGGCTACAGTATGTCTGCCGGAGGACCATTGGTAGTGCCCGGTGCAGATCTTTTGCTGCTGACACCCATATGCGCACACACGCTGAACGCCAGAAGCATTGTGCTGAAGGGAGAGGATGAGGTAGAGATTGAAGTGGCATATGGCAGAAATGGCACCCGTTTGATGGTGGAGGCCAATTCTGACGGAAGTGAAAAGTTTATTATGGAAACAGGAGACCGAATTTGTATTCGCAGGGCAGAAGAAACGATTACCACGATTAAATTAAGTAAGGTAAGTTTTTTGGAAATGCTGCATAAGAAGCTGAGTGATGAAAAGTAAAAAGGAGAGCTTTATGAAAGGAAGCAGGCATCAGAAGATTATTGAGCTGATAGAGAGCTACAAAATTGGAACCCAGGAGGAGTTGGCAGAACGATTGAGGGAGGCCGGCTTCAAGGTTACCCAGGCTACCGTATCCAGAGATATCAGACAATTGAAGCTATTTAAGGTTTCCGATGGTGAAGGAAAACAAAAGTATGTGGCAATCAAACAGGAGGATACTCTTCTGGGGGATAAGTACATTCGGGTATTAAAGGATGGTTTTCTTTCTATGGATAGGGCCCAGAATATTCTGGTTATTAAAACCGTTTCCGGAATGGCCATGGCAGTAGCCGCTGCCATAGATGCCATGAAGCTGGAGGAAATAGTGGGCAGCATAGCAGGAGATGATACAATAATGGCAGCGCTTCGGACCTCAGAGGATGCTGAGACAGTGATGGATAAAATAGGAGAAGTTTTGGGATAGAGGGGACACTTACTGGAGAGAAGAGTAAGGAGAACGTATGTTAGTAAGTTTACACGTAAAAAATTTAGCACTGATCGATGAGACTGAGGTCTTTTTTGGAAAAGGGTTGAATATTCTGACCGGAGAAACGGGAGCCGGGAAATCCGTAATCATGGGCTCCATTAATCTTGCTTTGGGAGGAAAAGGGGATAAGGGGCTGATCCGAACAGGTGCAGACTATGCGCTGGTGGAACTGATCTTTCAGATTGAAAATCAGGAACAGGCCGGGCTCCTTGCGCAAATGGACATTCCTTTGGAAGAAGATGGTATGGTTGTGGTGGTAAGACGGCTTATGCCGGAAAGAAGCCTGTGTAAGATAAATGGAATGACTGTCAGCCAAAAACAGTTAAAAGAGCTTGCCTCCCTCTTCATTAATATTCATGGGCAGCATGAGAATCAGACGCTGCTGAACAGTAAAAAATATGCCCAGATTTTGGATGAATATGGGGGAGAACAGGTGGAAAGCCTGAAGAATAAGCTGAAAGAGGCATATACCCTATACGCAAAAATAAACAAAGAACTGGAAAACTCTGAAATTGATGAAAAGGAAAAAGCCAGGGAGATCGCCTTGGCTTCTTTTGAAATAGAAGAAATTAAAGAAGCTGCTTTGCAGCCGGGAGAGGATATTGAGCTGGATGATCGTTACCGAAAAATGATTAACGGCAAGCGGATCGCAGCCGGTGTTGCGGCTGCTTATGGCTGTACAGGCTATGGCGAAGCAACGGCAGCAGGAGACAGCCTGGGAAGAGCCATTCGAGAATTGAAGAACGTGGCAGCCTTTGATGAGGATTTGGAGGAGTTGATCGAACAGCTTTCGGAGATTGACAATCTTCTGAATGATTTTAACCGAAGCCTGGCAGAATATCAACAAGGGCTGGAATTTGAACCGGAGGAATTTGACCGGGTGGAAAAACGGCTGAATCTGTATAATCGTCTGAAGGATAAGTATGGAAACAGTGTAGAGGAAATTCTTTCCTACTGCCAAAAAAAAGAAGAACAGTTGGAAAAGCTGGAGGACTATGATGATTATCTGGAAAAGCTGCGGCAAGAACTGGAACAGCATTACCGACAGATGACTGAACTGTGTGCCAGACTGTCCGCACTGAGACAGAAAAATGCCATGCAGCTACAAAAAAAATTGAAGAAGAGTCTGCAGGAGTTGAACTTTCCGGCAGTGGAGCTTGAGATACTGGTAAAGCCGGAGGAGGAAAAAATCACTTCTGAGGGCTATGATCAGGTGGATTTCATGATCTCTCTAAATCCGGGAGAGCCTATACAGTCTATCAGTAAAGTAGCAAGTGGCGGTGAATTATCCAGAATTATGCTGGCATTGAAAGCCGTAATGGCAGATAAGGAGCAGACGGGAACCCTCATTTTTGATGAAATTGATGCCGGTATCAGTGGAAAAACAGCATGGAAGGTTTCGGAGAAAATGGCTCTTTTAGGAAAGGAACACCAGCTTCTCTGTATTACCCATCTTCCGCAGATCGCTGCCATGGCTGATCAGCATTTTGTCATTGAAAAGAAAAACGAAGGTGGAAGAAGTGTTACCCACATTTTCAGGATAGAGGAAGAAGAGATACTTCATGAGCTGGCCAGACTGCTCAGTGGCTCCAGTGTTACCGAAACCGTATTGGCCAATGCGAAGGAATTGAAAGATTTGGCAGGAAAAACAAAATTATACTAAAGTAAATTTAGGGATTTTCCATATACTAAGAAGGATGTCTAAGGGCATCCTTCTTTTTATTAAAGGCTGCATAAGCAGCAGAATGAGTGGTAATGATGAAAATAGACAGAAAGTCAAGACGTGGAAAAGCCTATTGTAAATTTTTATATGCCAGTCTGGTACTATCGCTGCTTACCTTAACAGGAGTCTGGATATGGGAGCTGTGGAACCGGGTACCTTCGGATATCCGGGTACGAGCCGGAAAGGAGCAGGGAATGCAGTTTTCTGTTCCCGCTACGGCAACGATCTACAGGGACAAAGACCAGGCCATACTGAATGTGAACTTAAATCGGAAACTGACCTTCTATGGGGAAGAAGAAGGAAACTACACCATGCAGGTTCAGCTTTTTGGGTTTATACCCTTTAAGGAGGCTGCCCTGTCGGTCATTCAGGATATCCGACTGACACCGGCAGGAACACCAATCGGTATTTATGTGCATACACAGGGAGTGCTGGTGATCGATACAGGGGAGTTTAAGAATCATAAAGGGAAGAATACTGCA
Source organism: Lachnospiraceae bacterium (assembly GCA_004558185.1). Lineage (GTDB taxonomy): Bacteria > Bacillota > Clostridia > Lachnospirales > Lachnospiraceae > SFDP01. The sequence continues at coordinate 57,832 of SFDP01000008.1, forward strand.
CCTGCTCAAGGGGTATTGAAATCGGGTGACTATATTCTGGCCGTTAATGAAACGAATTTGGAGGACAAAGAGCAGCTAATGGAAATGATTGCAGACTGTGAAGGTGAGCCTCTTTTACTCAAGGTAAAGCGGGAAGAAGAAATCCTTACAGTGAAGATCCTGCCTGAGCAGGATCAGCAGGGTGAGTACAAGCTGGGGATATGGGTGAGAGACAATGCTCAGGGGATAGGCACCATGACCTTTGTAGACGAGAATGGCTATTTTGGGGCTTTGGGGCATGGAATCAATGATATGGATACTGCCAGTCTGATGGAGCTTGAGGACGGAGGACTGTACAAAACGGATATTATATCAGTAAATAAGGGAACACCCGGGAATCCGGGAGAGCTAAGTGGTATTATCGCCTATTCCGAAAAGAATAAGCTGGGAGAAATTCTGCAAAACAGCTATCGAGGCATCTATGGTAAGGTGGAAAAAGAGAATCTGGATTTAAAGGAAGGATCCCTTCCCCTGGGACTTAAGCAGGAAATTGAAGAAGGTCCGGCCAGGATTCTTTGTACCCTCTCCAATACACCGGCCTATTATGATGTAGAGATTGTGGCAGTAAATAAGGAAAACAGCCAGATCAACCGCGGACTGGAGCTGAAGGTGACGGATGAGCTTTTATTGGAAACCACAGGAGGGATTATTCAGGGCATGAGCGGAAGTCCGATAATCCAAAACGGTAAGCTGATTGGGGCAGTAACCCATGTCATGGTAAATGATCCTACCAGGGGATATGGGATTTTTATTGAGGAAATGCTGGGTAACAATTAAAGAAAAGCAGACAATGCGTAGGTCATATTCGCATTGTCTGCCGTTTTTAGCTACTCATTATTCAGTTATTCTTGTAGCTCATAAGCTGTGCCTATGATACTGTCTTAATCGTTATGCTGCCTCGTAAGCCTCTTCCTGAGCGGGAGCGGTCGCATTCTTGCCTTTGCCCAATACACAGGTAAAGATAAAGGTGCCAAGACAGATACCTGCGAAGATGATACCTGCAGGATAAGCGATAGAAGTTGAAAGTCTGAAGCCTTCCTGTGCCATCAGGATATAGGTGCAGGATACTGCCGACATAAAGGTTGCCGGAAGTGCGGTCATCCAGTAGAAGCGTTTTCTGCGGAACAGATATACGCTTGCAGCCCAAAGAGCGATCATTGCCAGGGTCTGGTTGGACCAGGAGAAGTATCTCCAGACAATCTGTACATCGATCTGAGTCAGGAAAGCACCTACAGCAAGCAATGGAACGGTCAGAATCAAACGGTTCTTGATCGGACCCTGATCAAAGTTAAACCAGTCACCCAGGGTTAATCTTGCACTGCGGTATGCCGTATCTGCGGAAGAAATAGGGCAGGCAATAACACCGATCATGGCGATAACTGCACCTACAGGTCCTAACAGTTTGAAGCAGATTTCATAAACTACTGCAGACTGTCCGTTACCCAATGCAGTCAGAAGACCACCGGTACCGTTATAGAAAGCAACACCTGCTGCAGCCCAGATCAAAGCAATAACACCTTCTGCTACCATAGCTCCGTAGAATACTCTGCGGCCGTCTTTTTCGCCGGTAATACATCTTGCCATCAGAGGAGACTGAGTTGCATGGAAACCGGAAATCGCTCCGCAGGCAACGGAGATGAACATGGTAGGCCAAACAGGAGTATTGGCAGGGTGAAGATTGGCCAGAGTAATCTCAGGAATGTGATAACCCTTAACCAGGATAGCGCCGCCTACACCCACAGCCATTACGATCAGGCAGATACCGAAAATGGGATAAATCTTACCGATAACCTTATCGATCGGTACGAAGGTTGCAATAAAGTAGTAAATAATTACCACTGCCAGCCAGAACTTAGCATCCAATACGTTGGGAGTAAGCATGGCCAGAAGATTAGCAGGTCCGGTGGAGAAGGTAACACCTACCAGAACCAGAAGCACTACGGAGAAAACACGCATTACCTGACGCATTCCGTTACCCAGATAGATTCCTGTCAGCTCGGAAACGCTGGCTCCCTTGTGGCGCATGGACATCATTCCAATCATGTAGTCATGGACTGCTCCACCTAAAATGGTTCCCAAAGTAATCCAGAGGAATACGCTGGGTCCCCAGCAGGCACCTGCAAGAGCACCGAAGATGGGTCCCAGACCAGCAATATTCAGAAGCTGGATCAGGAAAACTCTTGGGGTACTCATAGGTACATAATCGACACCGTCGGTCATGGATAGTGACGGGGGTTTTCTGTCATCTGAGCCAAATACCTTTTCAGCAAATTTGCCGTAGATGATAAAACCGATGATTAGTACAGCAAGACAAACAAAAAAACTAATCATTTTCCTACCTCCTTTGTATCTCACAATCTTTTGTATAGTAACAATTATACAAGGAAAAGGGGAAAATAAAAGTTTTTTTGTATTAAATGTCCAGAATAATGTATCAACGGTAGAAATATGTACATAAACAGGAGTGAACAGATAAGCCAAGAGGTCAGTTACCTATTATCCGGTGTGTCAGATGCCGATCAACTGCCTGAGGAGTTTAAGCTTTTCCCGGCTTATGGGGAGAATATTCTGCTCAAAGCCCTGCATTTTTAAGGCCAGGCTATTGTTGGCCCAGGGAAACATTTCAGCAATATACTTCAGATTGACAAGAAAGCTCTTGTGGATACGACAAAAGCCATAAGGAGTAAGTCGTTTTTCATATTCTCCCAGAAGAAGATTTTCTGTATAGTCCTGTTCAGTGGTATGGATGATGCAGCTTCTGCCTGAAGTTTCCAGATATACAATTTTATCAATATCCACCAGAACGATAGTCTTATTCATATTGACCGGCATACGGCCGGAAACAGAAGAGAAGGCCGGGGAGGCAAGCACGGCAGTCTGAGCAGAATTGGACCAGGCCTCCATATCCCTTTGACATTTTTCCAGAACCGTCTTTACTCTCAAGGGGTCAAAGGGCTTTAGAATATAGTTGTTTACCTCTAACTCAAAGGCTTTTACGGCATATTGAGAATAAGCGGTAGCAAACACGATCTGGGCATGGGGAAGCAGCTTTTTGGCAGCAGAAGCCAGAGCAGTTCCTTCCATATCATTTAGATTAATATCGATGAACAGCAAATCAAACTCTTTCTGACTAATCAAATCAATGGCACTGCTTCCGCTGTCAGCCTCTTCAATCTGGCTGTCCGGCATAGCGGCCAAAATCTGATGAATCAGTTCCTTCCTTGCAGGACGTTCATCGTCGATTACAGCAATTTTCATGAAATCTCCTTTTTACGTCTTCGAAGCCGAAGCCGGGGAAAAGAGGAGAGCATCGGCAGAGGACAGAGGAATGCGAAAGCTGACACAAGAGCCGGCAGCAGAAGCCTCGATCTTCAAACCGCTGTGTTCTCCATAGATACTTTTCAGACGTTGATGTACATTGATCAGACCAACTCCTTTTCCCTGTCCTGTCACCAAGCTGTCTATGATTTCCTGGGGGATCCCGGAGCCATGGTCGCATACGGCGATTATTGCCAGGTCTCCTCTTTTTTGGGCACTGATTCTGACATAACGGTTTCCTTTTTTATCCACGCCATAGCGGACTGCATTCTCCACCAGAGGCTGGAGAATGAAGGAAGGAACCATACAATTTAACTCAGCTTCCACCTCTAAGTCCACAATTAATCGTTCTTCAAAGCGAGCTTTTTCCAGCTTCAGATAGCTGTTCACATGGCGCAGCTCAGTAGGGAGGGGAAGCATATACTGCTCGTTCTCCAGTGTTTGGCGATAGTAGTCGGAAAGGGTAAGAATCAGCTCTCTGGCCTGGTCGGGGTTCTCCCGGCATATGCAGGAGATGGTGTTCAGTGCGTTGTACAAAAAATGAGGGTTTACCTGAGACTGCAGAGCCTTAAATTCAGCCTTGCGCAGAAGCCGTTTCTGGTAGTCCAGATTGGACAGCTCCAATTGTGTGGAGAAGAGCTTAGCCAGCTCGGATGCAAAAATCAGGTTAGATTGAGACATCTGCCAGCGTTTTTTTACTACCATAATCAGACTGCCAACGGCCTGATCCATTTCAATCAGCGGGGCAGCAACGATGACGTTGCTTTTAAGAATCCGGTACAATGGATCAGAATCCGGTGCATAGGAAAAGGTAGTAGGCTTTTTGTCGTAAATGGAACTCAGAATAGGGGCTAAAATAAGCGGTTCTCTGAGGATAGCATAACGTTCTTCTCCCTTGATGGCCAGAATTTTGTCGGTGTCGGTAATGGCTATGGCAGCGCAGGTGGTAGACTGATAGATAATCTCTGCCGTTGCTTCCATATCAGCAGCGCTGTGGAGTCCCTTTCGCAAATGGGGAAGACTCTTTTCCGCAATTTCCAATGCGATTCGCATTTTCTCTCCGAAAAGGCTTTCCTCCTCTTTGAAAATTCTGTTGAATACTCCGATAAAAATAACCATTCCCAGAGAATTCATTACAATCATGGGAAAGGCAATCAGTCTGACCAGCTCCAAGGCCGCAGGAAAGGGCCGGGCAATCAGCAGAATAATGATCATCTGTCCGGCTTCGGCCAGGGCAGTAATGAAAAATACACCGGTTCCGCTGATTTTTCCGGCTTTGAAGCGCCTGGAAAAAGCGGCACCGATAACACCCTCCACGAGAGTGGACACTGCACAGCTTACAGCAGTAAAGCCGCCGATATCAAAAAGATAGCGGTGCAGACCTCCGATAAGAGCCGTTCCGATCCCCACATAGGGGCCGCCCAGCAGACCTGCTGCCAGAACCCCGATAACCCGGGTATTGACAATGGCACCGGAGGCCTTCACTCCGGTATAGGTGGAGCAGATACTGATGAGACCGAAGATAAGGGAAAGAGCAATATAGCTTTTTACAGTATGTCGGTCTTCCAACAGCATGGTTCTTACCATAGGCAGTGTAGTCAGCATAGTGGCAATGAGAACCAAAAGCCCAATATTCAGGAGAAGATTGAAAAACATCGTGTCAGGCATGGCAGCTTACCGGAAAGCCTTCTATACCTGTTCATCGGAGGCAGCAGCGGGAGAAGACTCCTTCACGGTACCGTCACAGTTACGGTTCATCTGGCAATAGTGAGGGCAGCCTCCGCATAATTTCCCTCCTACAGCAGCTCCCTTTTTGCGGGAATCATTCACCAGCCAATAGGCAGCTCCTATAATGACGATGACGAGAAGCAGAAGAAGCCAGTCGGTGGCGGTCATATTGGCAATTAAATTCATAGAAACCTCCATTCCTGCCAATGCTAAATATTGGCATATTTTTATAAATTATGATATAGATAACCTGTTCGATTGTCAAGAATTAAAGCCTGAATTGATGGTTTAAAAGGAAAAGATAATCTGAAAATCCGGATTTCATTCCTTTATTCGGATTTTGTGTTATAATCATTTACAGTGACTGAGTCGAGGAGGACAAAAGAATGTGGTTTATCTTTGCACTGTTATCGGCGGTTTTTGCTGCCCTAACGTCTATTCTTGCCAAGGTGGGGATTGATGGAGTCAATTCTAATCTGGCTACGGCAATACGAACCATGGTGGTGGTAGCCATGGCCTGGGGAATGGTTTTTTTGACCAATACGCAGCAGGGGCTTTGGGAAATCAGTAAAAAAAGCTGGCTGTTTCTGATCCTTTCCGGGCTGGCTACAGGAGCCTCCTGGCTATGCTATTACAGAGCGCTGCAGATCGGGGAGGCCTCCAAGGTAGTACCGGTGGACAAGCTGAGTGTGGTCATTACCTTGATTCTGGCCTTCGTATTTTTACATGAAGCTTTTACAGTCAAATCCTTTATTGGCTGTGTATTGATCACGGTGGGAACCCTGGTAATGGTGCTATAGAAGAATTGAAGAGGTGATAAAATGAACTATGATGTGGTAATTGTCGGAGCAGGACCGGGAGGGATTTTCTCGGCTTATCAGCTGGTGAAGGAGAATCCTGGGCTGAAGGTGGCTGTTTTTGAGGCGGGAAACAGACTGGAAAAAAGAAAATGCCCCATTGACGGAGTAAAGGTCAAAGCCTGTATTAGCTGCAAGACCTGTGATATTATGAATGGGTTTGGAGGAGCAGGAGCATTCTCTGACGGAAAATATAATATTACCAATGACTTTGGAGGAAGTCTGCATACTTATATAGGAAGAGAAAAGGCCATTGAGCTGATGCACTATGTAGACGAAATCAATATGAGCCATGGTGGGGAGGGAACGGCTATGTACTCTACCGCAGGAACAGACCTGAAAAAGATCTGCCTGCAGAACAAGCTGACGCTTCTGGATGCTTCTGTACGCCATCTGGGAACGGATATTAATTATGTCGTTTTAGAGCAGCTCTATGAAGAGCTTAAAAGTAAGGTAGAATTCTTCTTTAATACGGCTGTTCAGCGGGTAGAGAAGCTGGAAACAGGATACCGTGTGTTTTATGGGAATGAAACGGCAGATTGTACGAATTGCATTATTTCCGTGGGAAGAAGCGGAAGTAAATGGATGGAGAAGGTATGCAATGAACTGGGAATTAAAACCAGGTCGAACCGGGTAGACCTTGGAGTACGGGTGGAGATACCGGCACTGATCTTTTCTCATATTACGGATGAACTCTATGAAAGTAAGATCGTTTACTGTACGGAAAAATTTGAGGACAATGTCCGTACCTTCTGTATGAATCCCAGAGGAATCGTGGTCAACGAGAATACCAATGGAATTATTACGGTCAATGGTCATAGCTTTGAAGACGAGAGGAAAAAGACGGAGAATACCAACTTCGCCCTATTGGTCGCCAAGCATTTTTCTGAGCCCTTTAAGGACAGCAACGGCTATGGGGAAAGCATTGCCCGCCTTTCCAATATGCTGGGCGGAGGCGTTATCGTTCAGCGCTTTGGGGATCTGGTGCGGGGAAGAAGAAGCAACAGTAAACGGATTGCGGAGAATACAGTACACCCTACTCTGGCAGCGACTCCGGGAGATTTAAGCCTGGTACTGCCCAAAAGGATTCTTGATGGGATCATTGAGATGATTTACGCCCTGGACAAGATTGCGCCTGGAACCGCCAATGACGATACACTTTTATATGGGGTGGAAGTAAAATTCTATAATATGGAAGTGGAGCTGGATGAGAATCTGGAAACCATCCATAAGGGTCTGTACGTTATCGGTGACGGAAGCGGGGTTACCCATTCCCTGTCCCATGCCTCTGCCAGCGGCGTTTATGTGGCAGATCGGATAGGAAAAGGATATCAATAAGGAGAAGAGAATGAATCCTAAGGTAAGTGTGATTGTACCGGTTTATAATGCTCAGGAAAAGCTGAGGCGTTGCATTGAGAGTATATTAAGGCAGGACTTTACTAATTTTGAGCTGCTTCTTATGGATGATGGAAGTAAAGACGAGTCGGGGAAAGTCTGTGATGAGTATGCGGCAAAGGACAGCAGGATATATGTTCTGCACAAAGAAAACAGCGGGGTTTCAGATACCCGTAATCAGGCGATTCGACTGGCCAGAGGAGAGTATCTTCAATTTGTGGACAGCGATGACTGGCTGACACCGGAGGCTACGGGGCTTTTGGTGTCGACGATGGAAAAACAAGGCTGTGATCTGGTCATTTCTGATTTCTATCGGGTGGTAGGCGAACGGCTTGCACACAAAGGGGATATTCAGGAGGATGGCTTATTAACCAGAAAAGAGTTTGCTGCCTATATGATTGAGAATCCGGCAGATTATTATTATGGTGTGCTGTGGAATAAGCTATACAAAAAGAGCATTATTGAAAAGCATAAGCTGATTATGGATAAAGAAATCAATTGGTGTGAGGATTTCCTTTTTAATATGGAATATATCCGTCATGTGGAGAGCGTATATGCTCTTCATGTGCCTATCTATTATTATGTAAAAACCAAAGGCTCTCTGGTCAGTCAGGGAAGCAGTATAGCCAAAACCATTCAGATGAAGAGAAAGGTTTTCAAATGCTATAATGAATTCTTCCGTGATGTGTTTAATGAAGAGGATTATGAGAAAAACCGATACCAGGTCTATCAGTTTTTGATTGATGCTGCCGGAGACGGTATGGTGCCGCCATCTATTTTACCCGGCTCCATGAAGCTGGGTGATGAACGGATATCCATCAGTCTGGGTGCAACAGAGGGAGCTGGCTTTCTTTTTGAGGCCTATCGAGAAAGAAAGCTACTGGATCGTTATCTGGAAACGGTGGCTTTAAAGCAGGATATGTCTTTAGAAGAAGTAAAGGTGCTGTTTTATTTAAGCGGACTGGAAATCAGCAGCAGCATTGAGGAAATGGCAGAGATTACGGCAACCAAGAAAAGTAAGCTGCGTTCAGCGATCCAGAAGCTGAGCAATCGGAATATGATTCGGATTCAGGACAAAAGAATCCTGGAAGGAAGCAAGGAAAGCAGCAGAAAAGGTGAAGGGAAGAAAAACGGAAGCAGTCCGGTAACTATGGAGATTCTCCCCGAGGCAGAGTCGGTTCTTAAGGATATTCTATGGGCCAAAGGACAGTTTTATCAACTGCGGTACGAAGGGATGTCAGAGGAGGAGGTACAGCAATATGAGATACTTCTGGAAAAAATCAAAGCCAATGTACAGAGAATGCTGAAATAGAAAGCGGGGAATAGCAATGAATACTTTAGGATATATCATACTTGCGTTATTTGTGGTGGCTGCCATAGCCATCTATGCGGCAGCAAAAAGAAAGCCCAGTACGGATAAGCTTAAGAAGCAGCAAAAGGCCTATGAGGAGCTGTTAAAAAAATATAAGGTTCCCGAAGGGCACTATAAAATTGTAATCGGGCAGTCCAGGGTCTATTCCGTATATAATTGTCCCGCAGTAATCTGGAAGGAAGAGGACAAAGTGAAAATTCTGGTGATGCGTCTTAATCCGGTAGTATCTGAACTGGAGGAAGAGGAATTTCTCTTTTTGGCATCTCAGCCCTATATTGATTTTAAGCGATTTGACGGAACCTATTTTCCGGACTGGGCCATGCAGAGTGAATATGTTCGGGAGCTGTTTTTGCCCTATGTGAATTTAAGTAAAACTGTGGGAGGAATTGACTACAAACAGCAGATGTACTGGATTGGAACCATCTGTGTGTATGCCAATTCTTTGATGCAGGTTTTGACCATGCTGGGCAGGCCTCTTTCGGACTATGAGAACCGTGTCGAGCATAAGAATCTGATGCTGGAGGATGGGGCGCTGCCGGAGAATATGGTAGAAGAATTGCGGCAGCAGCTTCGAGTGAAAAAGGAGGAAGAGGCTTTTTACTCTCCGGGAGAGGCAGAGGATGCTGCCCGCTTACAGAGTATGGAGAAAGCCATTCAGGGAATTCGGGCTGCGGAGAGAAAAGCCGGAGAAGAAGCGGCAGCAGATCAGATCAACCGGCTCTATGCAAAGCTGTTGGCAGATAAGCGGTATGAGGACCTGGAGAGAGCCACCCGGGATGAGGAGTTCAGAAAAGAACTGTTTGGAGAAATGGAAAGCCAGGGACTCGGGTGAAGCTACAGGAATCGTATTGTTGTGCTGCACTTTGGATAGTAGAGAGGAAGTCCTAAAGAGGTTTCCGAAGGGATAGGGAGGCTATTGAATTAGTGTGGTAAGCAGGGGAAAGTAGCGTAACAGCAGCATACTGCTTTGTATATAAAGTTGGAGGATTGATATAGCTTTGTTAAGAAAGCTGTGATAAAATGCATTAAATAATCATAGTGATAGGACGGTGTTGGTTATGCTTAGTGAAAAGATAGTGGGTTATTTAGAAGGCCTGGTTAAAATTGCCGAAGGACAGGATTACAAAATTGAATCAATAACATTTTATAATACTTATGCTGAAATTCCGGAAAAAGAGAAGTGTGAAGATACGCTTTTAGAAATGGAGGAATATTTAAGTGGAAAGAATATTGAGATATTATCAGATGGCATAGAACTGGAACCAGAGGATAATGTGATTTCATTAGAAGATAAAATTCAACCTTTTGATCCGACAAAGATTAATATAACAATGGCTCCCATGGCTTTGGATTCTTTGGCAAAGCGATTGCGAAATCATGAAATTAACTTAAATACGGAATTTCAGAGAAAAGGGGGATTGTGGAGTAAAACAAAAAAAAGCCAACTGATTGAATCACTTTTGTTAAAAATACCGCTGCCTGCATTTTATTTTGATGCATCTGATGAAGGGGACTGGCTTATTATTGATGGTTTACAGAGAATAACAGCAATTAATGAATTTATTGTGCAGAAAACATTAAAGCTTGAAGGACTGGAATTTTTCAATGATTTAAATGGTCTTGGATATGATGAACTTCCACGTCAATTTACCAGAAGAATAGATGAGAGCTCTTTAATTACTTTTACGGTAAATGAAGGAACGCCGGTTAATGTGAAATATAATATTTTTAAGCGTTTAAATACAGGAGGTTTGGAACTTACACCCCAGGAAATACGGCATGCTCTATACCAAGGAAAGGCAACTGTTTTTTTAAAAGAGCTTTCGTCATCAAAAGAATTTTTGAAAGTTACTTGCCACAGCATAAAAACGGATCGTATGCTTGACCAAGAATTTGTATTAAGGTTTATGGCCGTTTGTTATTATGGCATCGAGAATTACGAAGGTATGCCAGAAAAATTCTTAAATGAAACGATGGATTACATAAACCAGCAAAAACAAGAGAAAATAGTAAATATGAAAGAAAAATTTTTTGCAATTATGATTGCAATTTATGAGATTTTTGGTAATTATGCATTTCGAAAGATGGCTGTAGATGGAAGACGACGCCCAATTAATAAAGCAATTTATGAAATGTGGTGTAAGTCCATATATGATTTGGATGACGAGCAAAGAGAAAAATTGAAAGAAAAAAAACAGAAGCTATTGATGAAATACATTGATTTGTGCGAACAGAATGATTTCCAGATATATGTGAAAGCGAGCGATAAATATTCTTATATTAAGCGTATGAACCAAATAAATGATCTGGTTGAGGAGGTCCTTAATGATTAAAAAGATAGAGTTGAAAAATTTTAAATGTTTCGAACAATTAGAATTGCCATTATCTAATTTGAATCTTTTATCAGGAATTAACAGTATGGGGAAATCTACAGTAATTCAAGCATTACTGTTGTTACGCCAGGCTTATGAAAAAGACAGTTTAGAAGAAGGGCTCTATCTAAACGGAGAATACACACAGATAGGTACAGGCCTCGATTTGTTGTATTTTAATGCTGATGGGGATATTGAAATTATTCTTACGAATAAGTCCGATCAGGAATATAGATGGATTTTGGATTATGTTTCAGATTCTGATTATTTGAGAATAAAGAAAGAAAAATTAATAGAAAAGGATATTAGTATTCTAAAAAATCTAAATCTTTTGAATCAGGACTTTGAATATATTATGGCAGAAAGATTCGGTCCGAGAAAAAGCTATGAGAAGTCATTTTATGATATTGAGGTAAAAAAGCATGTTGGGAAATATGGAGAACATGTTGTTTATTATTTAGAGAAACATGCGGGAGATCCTACGGGAACAGACACGGTGGTTTTAGATGGCAAGAGGACATTGAAACAACAGACGGAGTGTTGGATGAATGCGATTAGCCCGGGGATTCAATTTGATTTTACAGATGTTCAGGCTGCGGATACGATCAGCTTGAAAATTCGACAGACAGAAAATGCCGCACAGATGAGCACAATTATGGACTATAAACCAGTGAATGTAGGTTTTGGTATATCCTACAGTTTGCCGATTATTGTAGCTCTTTTAAAAGCAAAACCTGATGATTTAGTGATTTTAGAAAATCCGGAGGCACATCTTCATCCGCAAGGGCAGCGTAAAGTAGGAGAATTGATTGCAAGGGCGGCACAGGGAGGTGTGCAAGTGATTGTCGAAACACACAGCGATCATATTTTGAATGGTATCCGTTTGGCTGTTAAACAGAAAGTTTTAGAAAAAGAAAAAGTCAAATTGTATTATTTTTGTACTAAAACAGAAAAGGGAATCACAATGCATACATTTGAGGAGCCTAGATTAGATGATAATGGGCGATTGAATTTTTGGCCGAAGGGTTTCTTCGATGAATGGGATAATACGTTATTGGAGTTGTTGTAACAAAGAGAGATACGGTGGTGATAAAATGATTGCGGCGATTAATGATCTGTCTTTTAAAAGAAATTTTTCGGATAAAAATGAAGCAATTAAGAAAGTACATCAGTGGATGGATATTTGTAAAGAAATAGAATCCCAGAAAACAACAGCGGTAAAGGAGATATATTCGTTAATGCTGAATACTTCGGCAGAAATTGCTCCTAATTATCCGCTTATAGATTTAGTGAAAGAATTTGAAACGCGTGACGAAAAACGATATTTAATACATTTGCTTACAAACTTGAGCCAACCTGAGAACATACCGCAAGATCCATTTTGCCTGAAAGGGGAATGCTCTTATATTTGTTCATGGGCAAAAGAGGGGTGGATAATCAGCTTAGAATCGGCTCTTTTGTTTGGAGAATCAATACTTGATGGCGAAGTAAAGCAAGAAAAAGTTTCAATCAAAAATATATCGAAGCAGGAACACATTCAATTATATGAAGAATTTTTGGGAATACGTCATTATGAAGCAAATAAAAAACATAGAAAACAGCCTTATATCGATGCGGCCGGGCGATATGTGGCCGCTATGGATTTAAGCGATTTGGAAGCGCAGGAATTGCTGAATTGTGCGATCGAAATCGAAGGGAATATATACGGTAAAAGAAACGGGCGATATTACAGCTTTCAAAGACATCATGATAACTATTATCATGGATATCAGAACAATAATTTAGGATTACATATAAGAAACAAAATTGATGCAGAGCGTTGGGAATGAAAGAATAATGGGAAAATCAGGCTTGCGTGGCGTTCAGCATAGGCCCAAACACTTTGGGAAAGCACTGGATATACGTAAGGTAAAAGAAGGGGATGAAAACACTCTGGCATATATTCAGACGGAGAGCTGGAAGGCTGCATTTAAGGACATTATTCCAGGAGATTTGTTGGAAAAGTGTACGGATATAAATAGGACGACTGATATGTACAAAAGACTGCTTACGGCAAACAAGGGAAATGGATATATTCTTGAGGTTGAAGGCAGGCCTCATTGTATCGCATATTGGGATATAGCGAGGGATTCTGACATGGATGGGTATGCAGAACTTATATGTATCCATTCTTTACAGGAAAAATGGCATAAGGGCTATGGCAGTAAAATGATAACCAGAATTTTTGAGGATGTAAAATGTGCGGGCTTTTCAAAAATTATGTTGTGGGTTTTTACTGAAAATCATAGAGCAATTAGCTTTTATGAAGCACATGATTTTGTATCGAGCGGTAGAACCCAGCCCGCTTTTGGCGCAAAAGAGATAATGTATATTAGAGAAGAACTTTAGCTGTGATTAATTCAATGAGAAAAGAGAGAACCCGGTGCGTTGACTCACCGGGTTCTTTGACCCTGCAGGGGAAGTTTAGGAAACCTGCAGAATCTACAGAGGATATCTCTGATCAAAACAGGCCTGACAAAGAGGTAAATGGCCTGTCATTTGGGATAAATCTTGAATATTCATATAGTGCAGCGAATCAGCCCCGATCTGCTGGCATAGCTCGTCTTTGCTCAATGATGAGGCAATAAGCTGACTGGTGCCGGGAACATCTGTCCCGTAATAACAGGGATATAAGAAAGGGGGTGAACAGATTCGTACATGAACGGCCTTTGCACCGGCCTGCTTTAGCAAATGAATCAGGCTGGCAATGGTAGTGCCCCGAACGATGGAATCATCAATTAACACCAGGGACTTATTCTTTACCACGCTGGTTAGGACACTGAGCTTCATTCGAACGGCAGCCTCCCTCTCAGCCTGCTGGGGCTTGATGAAGGTTCTTCCCACATAGCTGTTTTTCTGGAAAGCTAAGGCAAAGGGAATGCCGGATTCCAGAGAAAAGCCGGTGGCAGCAGCCAGTCCGGAGTCGGGGACTCCGGTAATGATATCGGCCTTGGCGGGAAAAGATTTTGCCAGAGCCCGACCGGCTCGAATGCGGGCATCGTAGACATTAATTCCATCCAGAGTAGAATCCAGCCGGGCAAAATAGATGTATTCAAAAATGCAGTGAGCCTGCCTTTCCTGACAGAGAGAAAGGTTACTGGACAGTCCCTTTTCGGAAATGGTAATCAGCTCGCCCGGGCGGACATCCCGGATAAACCGGGCACCGACAGAGGCCAAAGCACAGCTTTCCGAAGCCACAAGATAGGAGTCTTCCAGCTTACCCAGACAGAGGGGCTTCAGCCCCAGAGGATCTCTTAGGGCAATCAGCTTTCGGGGACTCATCACGAGAAGAGCATAGCCACCCTTTATTCGTTTGGCAGCGGACAGGACAGCCTCTTCTGCAGTGGCAGTCTTTGTCCTTTCTTTGGCAATTTGACAGGCAATTACCTCCGAATCGGTAGTTGTATGGAAAATGGCCCCGGTTTGCTGTAGAGAGAGACGAAGAGAATTAGTATTTAACAGATTACCGTTGTGAACCAGGGCCAATGTTCCCTTAATATAGTTGAGAACCAGAGGCTGGGCATTTTCTGCACAGCTACCTCCGGTAGTGGAATAGCGTACATGACCAATCCCCATATTGCCTTTAAGTGAATCCAGGGTTTCTTTCTGGAACACCTCGCTGACCAGTCCCATGGCCTTATGCCAGGTAATATTGCCTTTCTCTCCCTGACGGTTGCAGACGGCCATTCCGGCAGATTCCTGGCCCCTGTGCTGGAGAGCACTGAGCCCGTAGTAGAGGGAAGAGGCAACCTGTTTGCCGGGAGGAGAGAAGATACCGAAAACTCCGCATTCCTCCCGTGGTTTATCGTGGGACAGGTCAAGGCTGTAGGTTTGATTGGAACAGGATATAAGGTTTCTTTGTATAGGTATATTCATGATCGTTCTGCTTTATGGTCTGTTCCCTCAGGGGAACTTTGTTGGCGAGTATTAAGGATATAAGGGTCAAGAGCAATCTCTGTGCCGAATGAGGGAAATAAACACCTTTGACCCTCATAGCATTAAATGGAAAACAGCAGCTTGTCGTAAGCAGGATAAGGAAGGACAGCTTCAGGCAGATAGCTCTCCGCCTGATCTGCAATAAAGCGGATTTCCTCCATATCCGGTAAAATAACGCTGTGGTAGTAATGAGCTGCTTCCAGAGCATCACCTATGCCTGATGCAGTTAGGGTATCAGCCTTCAGCTGTTCTGTCTTTTCAGCGATTTCATCCCCATAAGCAGAAAGTCGGGACAGAAGCCCCAGTTCCTGTTTACAGGAAAGAGAGGCTGCAGCCTGCTTGCGGCTGATGGAGTCGGCAAGACTTCCGGTATAGTCCATCAGAGCGGGAAGGAACTGACGGTGGATCATGTCCAAAAGAGTTTCTGCCTCAATGTTCAAGGTCTTACAGTAGTTTTCCAGCAGGATTTCATAGCGGGAAAAAATTTCACTTTTGGTATAGATTTTGTGGCGGGTAAACAAATCCACATTTTTATCTGCAATAAAAGCAGGTAAGCAGTCCGGGGTGGATTTCAGATTATAAAGTCCCCGTTTTTCGGCCTCTGCCAGCCACTCGTCAGTATAACCGTTGCCGTTGAAAACGACCCTTTTATGCTTCAGAACAGTATCCTTCACCAGCTGATGTACGGCCTCCTCCATCTGCTCAGCAGGTGCGGTTTTTAATTTCTCGTAGAATTGAGAAAGCGCCTCTGCTACAGCAGTGTTTAATACAATATTGGGGCCGGAAACCGAGGCAGAAGAGCCCAGCATACGGAATTCAAACTTATTTCCGGTAAATGCAAAGGGAGAGGTACGGTTTCTGTCCGTGTTATCCTTAAAAAAGTGAGGCAATACGGTGGCTCCGGTTTCCATCTGTATTCTCTGCTGTTTTCCAAAGAAGGTATCATTTTCAATGGAATCCAGAACTGCAGTCAGTTCATCTCCCAAGAAGATGGATACTACGGCGGGAGGTGCCTCATTTGCGCCCAGACGATGATCGTTGCCTGCGCTGGCAGCAGAAACACGCATTAAATCAGCATACTCATCCACTGCCTTGATTACGGCCACCAGGAAAACTAAAAACTGAATGTTCTCTGATGGAGTACGGCCCGGATCCAAAAGGTTGATTCCGGTATTGGTAATCATGGACCAGTTATTGTGTTTACCGGAGCCGTTAATACCGGCAAAGGGCTTTTCGTGTAAAAGGCAGACCAAATCATGCTTGTCAGCCAGCTTCTTCATTACCTCCATGGTTAGCTGATTGTGATCCACTGCCACGTTGGCGGTTTCAAAAACAGGTGCCAGCTCATGCTGTGCGGGAGCTACCTCATTATGCTTAGTCTTGGCTGGAATACCCAGCCTCCACAGTTCCTCGTCTAAATCATGCATATAAGCAGATATTCGGGTTTTCAGTGTGCCAAAATAGTGGGCCTCCATTTCCTGTCCCTTGGGAGGCTTTGCACCAAGGAGGGTTCTTCCGGTAAAGATTAAGTCTTTTCTTTGCTGATACAATGCTTTATCCACCAGAAAATATTCCTGCTCCGGCCCAACGGTGGTGTAGACACCGGTGACTTCTGTATTTCCTAATAAATTCAATACCTTTGTGGCTTCCCGACTTAGGGTTTCCATGGAGCGAAGAAGAGGAGTCTTTTTGTCAAGGGCTTCTCCGCTGTAGGAACAAAAGGCAGTAGGGATGTAAAGGGTTCCATCTTTAATGAATGCAGGTGAGGTAGGATCCCAGTTGGTATAGCCTCTGGCCTCGAAGGTAGCACGCAGGCCGCCGGAGGGAAAGCTGGAAGCATCAGGCTCACCCTTCACCAGTTCTTTTCCGGAGAAATCCATAATAACCTGTCCGTCACCTACAGGAGTGATGAAGCTGTCATGCTTTTCAGCAGTAAAACCGGTCATGGGCTGAAACCAGTGTGTAAAATGGGTGGCACCATTTTCTACCGCCCATTCCTTCATGGCTACTGCTACGGAATTGGCAACATCCAGCTCCAGGTGTGTATTATTTTCAATCGTCTTCTTTAAGGCCTTATAAATATCTTTAGGTAATTTGTCCCGCATGACCTGATCATTGAAGACGAGACTTCCAAATAGTTGGGGAATGCTTTTTTTCATCATCATAATCTCCTTTCGTACAATGGCTTTTTCCTGTTGGATCATCGTTCGGAAAATGGAAAGCAACAAAAAAGGTGCCTCGGATAAAATATCCAAAGCACCTTTGCTTTATGGTTCGTAGTATACGCCTAATTTTTGATTTGTCAAGCCTTTTTTCAAAAGTTCAGTCCGAATAAAAATAGTATGGGAAATATACCGCAGGCATCGTATAATAAAATGATGTTAGGGTCAAAAGCCTCTAACTATGATACCTACGGATTGTTACGTACTTCGTACTCCCACAATCCTGCAAAATATTCGCATATCGTGGTGCTTCAAGGACATTCACCCACATTTGAGCAAGCTCATGTGGGTTCAGACCTTTTGACCCTGGTATCATAAAATAAATGTCTATTCAGCGCCTCATTCGCAAAATCGCTGTTACTCAGCTTTCCTTTTGCCTATGTGGACAAGAGAGGAGGAAACTATAACAATACTATGCAGGAGAAAATGGAACGAAAAAAAACAATCAGAGTGGTGTGCTGGCTGTTTCTGATACTCATTATGCTGCTGCCTGCAAGCTGGATGGGTGCATATTGGATCAATAATATCGCCCTTCGTCATTATGAAAAAAAAGTGATGAGCCAGGCTGAAATAAATACGGATACAATGATTGCAGAGGTAGTTTCCGGCTGTGGAAATACATCGGGAACGAGCAATCATACCGAGCTTTATGTAGGTATTTTGGTAAAAACATCATTATCAGAGGAAGAGGTTAAAGAGAGATATTCCCAAGCGGCACAAATTGTAAAAACAGAAGATGGATCGGTGAAAACCTCTGTGATGTCGCTTTTGAATCTATCCTTTTCCCAATCGTCTAAAGAGACAGATGAGGAGGAGTATTATATTATCGAATATATTGCGCCAGCTCCCTGTCAGTCGGATATCAGGGGGCATTAAACTCATTTCAGGAGTTATAGAAGTCCATTTTGGAGCAGAATAACAGGACTGGGAAAAAACCACTTTACAAGGCGAAAGAAATCGTATACAATAATGCAAAGATAAACAGCGGAAGAGCAACAGTCCGCATAGAACAGAATAACAGGTATAGGACAAAGGTGTCGAAGAACTCACATAGGTGGGTCTCTTTGGCACCTTTTTATGCAGTCCTTACCGCAGGTACTGAGGCAATGCGGCAGTGTTTAGGAAGCAGACAGAGGAATGGAGAAAAGTATGGTTAAGTATGTGTTTGTAACCGGAGGTGTGGTTTCCGGTCTGGGAAAAGGAATTACCGCAGCATCTTTAGGAAGGCTTTTAAAAGCCAGGGGATATCATGTTACTATGCAGAAATTCGATCCCTACATTAATGTAGACCCGGGAACCATGAATCCCATTCAGCATGGAGAGGTTTTCGTTACCGATGACGGAACGGAAACAGATTTGGATTTAGGTCACTATGAGCGTTTCATTGACGAGAGTCTGGATAAGAATTCCAACGTAACCACCGGAAAAATTTACTGGTCTGTCTTAAATAAAGAAAGACATGGAGATTATGGAGGAGGAACGGTGCAGGTGATTCCTCATATCACCAACGAGATTAAGGAACGGTTTTACCAGCCTAAATCAGAGGGAGAGGAGACCATTTCCATCATTGAAGTGGGAGGAACCGTGGGGGATATTGAAAGTCAGCCCTTTCTAGAGGCTATTCGCCAATTTCAGGCAGAAAAGGGGAGGGAAAATGCAGCCCTTATTCAGGTTACATTAATCCCCTATCTGAAGGCCTCAGGAGAAATGAAGACCAAGCCTACCCAGATGAGTGTAAAACAGCTTCAGAGCATGGGAATCTGGCCGGATATTCTGGTATGCAGATCGGATTATCCCATTGAGGAGAAAATGAAGGAAAAGATTGCTCTTTTCTGCAACGTAAAAAAAGAAAATGTCCTTCAAAACTTAGATGCCTCCTCCCTCTATGAGGTTCCGCTGATGCTGGAGGAGGAAAGGCTTGCCCAGGCGGTCTGCTCCTGCCTGCATATTCCCTGCCCTGAGCCGGATCTGTCCGATTGGAAGAAAATGATTGAGGATATGCACTTTCCTACCAGAACGGTGATCATTGCTCTGGTAGGAAAGTATGTCGCCCTTCACGATGCCTACCTGAGCGTGGCGGAGGCACTGAAGCATGGAGGTATTGCCAATCGTGTCAACGTGCAGATTCGCTGGATCGATGCCGAGAATCTTACGCCCGATACCCAGGAGGAATACCTTCATGATGTGGATGGGATTCTGGTTCCCGGAGGATTTGGAGTCAGGGGAGTGGAAGGTAAAATTCTGGCTGTCCATTATGCCAGAGTGAACCATATTCCATTTTTGGGAATCTGCCTGGGAATGCAGATGGCCATCGTGGAATTTGCCAGAAATGTATTAGGCTTAAAGGCGGCAGCAAGCATTGAGTTGGAGCCGGATACACCAGACCCGGTTATTGCACTGATGCAGTCTCAGGAAGGAATTGAGAATCTGGGCGGCACCTTAAGGCTGGGGGCATATCCCTGTATTTTACGGCCGGATACCTTAGCTTACCGTCTTTATGGCTGTAAGGAAATTTCTGAAAGACACAGACACCGATATGAGGTCAATAATGCTTATCGTAAACGACTGGAAGACGGCGGGATGGTTTTATCCGGCTTATCCCCCGATGGTGGGATTGTGGAAATGGCAGAATTGCCGGAGCATCCCTTTTTTATTGCCACACAGGCCCATCCGGAATTTAAGTCCAGACCCAATCATGCCCACCCCTTGTTTAGAGGATTGGTAGAGGCAGCGGCTGTGAGGAACAGAGCCAAGGAGTAGAAAAGGGATATTCAGAAGGCATAAATACATCAATGTGAGTAATTTTGTATGTATTTGTGCCGGTAACGATTAGGGTACTGAATTGTTGGAAGCAACAGAGAGCAGTATGCAGCCATGAACAAAGCAGACTGAAACAAGGAAGAAGGAGGAGAATATGGGACAGGAAGGATATAGAAAGCAGGGATTGTACAGCCCTCAGTGGGAGCATGATAACTGTGGTATAGGAGCCATCGTAAATATTCAGGGAAAGGCCTCTCACCGCATCGTGGATGATGCTTTGAAAATTGTAGAAAATCTGGAGCACAGAGCAGGTAAGGATGCAAAAGGAGAAACCGGTGACGGAGTGGGGATTCTGACTCAGATTTCCCATAAATTCTTCAAAAAGGTTTGTGCAAAAGAGGGAATAGAGATCGGAGCTGAGAGAGAATACGGAGTAGGAATGTTTTTCTTTCCCCAGAATGAATTGAAGAGAAGCCAGGCAAAAAAGATGTTTGAAATTATTGTAGAGAAGGAGGGTCTGAACTTTTTAGGCTGGAGAGAGGTGCCGGTTTACCCCGAGGTTTTGGGACAAAAGGCCAGAGCCTGTATGCCGGTGATTTTACAGGCCTTTATTAAGAAGCCACAGGAGCTGGAGAAGGGATTGGAATTTGACCGAAGGCTTTATGTGGTAAGAAGGGTATTTGAGCAAAGTACAGATAATAGCTATGTTCCTTCCTTATCCAGCAGAACCATTGTGTATAAAGGAATGTTTCTGGTAGGACAGCTTAGAACCTTTTTTGGGGATTTACAGGATGAGGATTATGAATCTGCCATTGCCATGGTTCACTCCCGCTTTTCCACGAATACCAACCCAAGCTGGGAAAGGGCACATCCCAATCGCCTTATGGTACACAATGGGGAAATCAATACCATTAAGGGGAATGCAGATAAGATGCTGGCCAGAGAGGAGACTCTTCACAGTGAAAAATTCTCTTCGGAGGAAATGACCAAGGTGCTTCCGGTTGTAAATACGGGAGGCTCCGACTCGGCCATGCTGGATAACACGCTGGAGTTTTTGACGATGAGCGGCATGGAGCTGCCCTTGGCGGCTATGATAGCCATTCCTGAGCCATGGAGCCATAACGATACCATTTCTCAGGAAAGAAGAGACTTTTA
Source organism: Lachnospiraceae bacterium (assembly GCA_004558185.1). Taxonomy (GTDB): domain Bacteria; phylum Bacillota; class Clostridia; order Lachnospirales; family Lachnospiraceae; genus SFDP01. The sequence continues at coordinate 79,025 of SFDP01000008.1, forward strand.
TCAATACTATGCCACTATGATGGAGCCCTGGGATGGGCCGGCCTCGATCCTTTTTTCCGATGGCGACGTGATGGGTGCTATTTTGGACAGAAACGGACTTCGCCCTTCCCGCTATTATATCTGTGATGACGGAAGACTGATCCTGTCCTCTGAGGTAGGTGTACTGGATGTGGATGAGGCACACATTTTAAAGAAGGAAAGGCTTCATCCGGGGAAAATGCTTCTGGTGGATACCCGACAGAAAAGAGTCATTTCGGATGAGGAACTGAAAGAACAGTATGCCAAAAAAGAGCCTTATGGAGAATGGCTGGATTCCAACCTGATCCATCTGGCAGATCTGAAGATTCCCAATGAGAAAGTACCTTCCATAGAAGGGGAGAAAAGGGCAAGGCTGCAGAAGGCTTTTGGCTATACCTATGAGGAATATCGAAATGGCATTTATGCTATGGCGCTAAACGGTACGGAGCAGATTGGAGCCATGGGAACGGATACACCCTTAGCAGTGCTGTCTAAGGAATATCAGCCACTGTTTTATTATTTTAAGCAGCTTTTTGCCCAGGTGACCAATCCTCCCATCGATGCAGTTCGGGAAAAAATTGTCACCTCCACCAACGTATATGTGGGAAAAAATGGAAATCTTCTGGAAGAGAAGCCGGAGAATTGCCAGGTACTAAAAATTCATAACCCAATCCTGACAGATTTGGATCTGCTGAAAATCACTACCATGAAAAAAACTGGGTTTAAGGTCAGCAAGGTACCCATTATCTATTTTAAGAGCACACCCATTGAGAGGGTTTTGGATCATCTCTTCGTAGAGGTGGACAGGGCTTATAAGGAAGGAACCAATATTTTGGTGCTTTCCGACAGGGGAGTAGACGAAAATCATGTAGCCCTTCCTTCCTTGCTGGCGGTGGCAGCAGTCCACAAGCACCTGGTACAGACTAAGAAATGTACGGCCATGTCCCTGATTTTAGAGTCCGGTGAGCCCAGAGAGGTGCATGATTTTGCCACCCTCCTGGGCTATGGAGCCAGTGCAATCAATCCTTATCTGGCCCATGCAACCATCGCCCAGCTGGTGGAGGAAGGGCTGTTGAACAAGGATTACTATGCGGCAGTGGAGGATTATGACCATGCGATCCTACATGGAATCGTTAAAATTGCCTCCAAGATGGGAATTTCCACCATACAGTCCTACCAGGGCAGTAAAATCTTCGAGGCCATCGGTATTTCACAGGGGGTAATCGACCGCTACTTTACCGGAACCGTGAGCCCCATTGGAGGAATTGAGCTCAAGGATATTGCAGAAGCAACGGATGCGCAGCATTCGAGAGCCTTTGATCCTCTGGGGCTGGAAACGGATTTGACTTTTGCTTCTATGGGGCGTCATAAGATGAAGGCGCAGGGAGAGAAGCATCGCTATAACCCCCAGACCATCCATCTCCTGCAGCAGGCCACTAAGGAAGCAGATTATGATAAGTTTAAAACCTATACAGAATTAGTGGATAAGGAAGAAACCGGCTATTTACGAAGCCTGATGGATTTTAATTTTCCTGAGACAGGGATACCGCTGGAGGAGGTAGAGTCTGAGGAATCTATTGTTAAACGCTTTAAGACCGGAGCCATGTCCTACGGCTCTATTTCCCAGGAGGCACATGAAGCCCTGGCTATTGCCATGAACCGTCTTCAGGGAAAATCCAACAGTGGAGAGGGAGGAGAAAGTGATGAACGGCTGGAGTCTGCGGGAACAGCCCATGACCGTAGCTCTGCCATTAAGCAGGTGGCCAGCGGCCGTTTTGGTGTAACCAGTCGCTATCTGGTCAGTGCAAAAGAAATTCAGATTAAGATGGCACAGGGGGCAAAGCCCGGTGAGGGAGGACATCTGCCGGGGAAAAAGGTATATCCCTGGATAGCCAAAACCAGACATTCAACCCCTGGTGTAGGTTTAATCTCTCCGCCGCCTCATCACGATATTTATTCCATTGAGGATCTGGCTCAGCTTATTTATGATTTGAAAAATGCGAATAAGTATGCCCGTATTTCGGTGAAGCTGGTGTCAGAGGCCGGAGTAGGAACGGTAGCTGCCGGGGTAGCAAAGGCAGGAGCAGGTGTAATCCTCATTTCCGGCTATGATGGAGGAACGGGAGCAGCACCCTTAAGCTCCATTCACAGTGCAGGGCTTCCCTGGGAGCTGGGGCTGGCAGAAACCCACCAGACGCTGGTGCTGAATGGCTTGCGGGACCGGGTAGTGGTGGAAACTGACGGAAAACTGATGAGTGGTCGGGACGTGGCCATAGCCGCTCTTCTGGGAGCAGAGGAATTTGGTTTTGCCACCGCACCCCTGGTAACCCTGGGCTGTGTGATGATGCGGGTCTGCCATCAGGATACCTGTCCGATGGGAATTGCCACCCAGAATCCCGAGCTGAGAAAACGGTTTGCCGGAAAACCGGAATATGTGGAAAACTTCATGCGTTTTATTGCCAGGGAGCTGAGAGAATATATGGCCCGGCTGGGAGTCCGCAGCATTGAAGAAATGGTGGGGAGGACAGACTTGCTGAAGAAGAAGGAAGGGCTCACCGGACAGGCGGCAAAGGTAGATTTAAGCTGTATTCTTCAGGCCAGTACAGAAACCGAAAGGGACAGGGCTCTCTTCCATCCTGACAGGGTGTACGATTTTGCCCTGGAAAAAACCAAAGATGAAGCAATACTCTTGTCTGATAAAGAGATACAGAGGGCTATTCAAAAAGGAAAGCAAAAGAAGCTGGAGGTGAAGCTGACCAATATCGATCGTACCTTTGGGACACTATTGGGAGCCGAGATGACCAGACAGCACCCAGAGGGTATGCCTGAGGATACCATTACCATTTCCTGCAAAGGAGCCGGAGGACAGAGCTTTGGAGCCTTTATTCCTGCCGGACTTACTTTAACCCTGGCAGGAGACAGCAATGATTACTTTGGAAAGGGACTTTCCGGTGGTAAGCTGGCAGTGTTTGCTCCTGCTGAGGCTGGTTATGAGCCGGAGGAAAATATCATCATCGGGAATGTAGCCCTTTATGGAGCAACCAGGGGAGAGGCCTATATAGCAGGCAGGGCAGGAGAACGCTTTGGTATTCGCAATTCCGGGGCCACAGCGGTAGTAGAAGGAGTAGGCGAGCATGGACTGGAATATATGACCGGAGGAAAAGTGGTGGTGCTTGGTCCTACAGGAAAGAATTTTGCGGCCGGAATGAGCGGTGGTGTGGCCTATGTACTGGATGAAGAAAACTGTCTTTACCGGAACCTGAATAAAGAAATGGTATTGATGGAAAAAGTGGAGACATCCTTTGACAAGGACAGTCTGAAAGAACTGCTTAAAAATCATGTGGCCTATACCGGCTCCAAAAAAGCTGCAAAGGTCTTAGAGCAGTTTGACGAATATCTGCCTAAATTCAAAAAAATTATTCCTGAGGATTACAAGCGGATGCTGCAGTTGTCTTCCCAGTTTGAGGAACAGGGAATGAGTGGAGAGCAGGCGCAGATAGAGGTTTTTTATGCAGGTATTTCGGATAAAGGGGCAGAATAAAGGAAACAGGGGATGCACAAATCCCGGAGATTAAAATGCTGCTAAAGCAGCAGAATGAGAGGTAATGATGGGAAAACCAACAGGCTTTTTAGAATATGAACGAGTAGATGGACCCCAAACAGGGCCGGGAGAGCGAATCAATCATTTTAACGAATTTCATGGAAAGCTGCCCTTAAAGGAGCAGCAAAAGCAGGGAGCCAGGTGTATGGACTGTGGGGTTCCCTTCTGCCAGTCCGGGTGTGAGCTGGCAGGAATGACCTCCGGCTGCCCTTTAAACAATCTGGTTCCGGAAATGAATGATCTGGTGTATCAGGGCAACTGGGAACGGGCTTACAGCCGATTGGAGAAGACACATAATTTTCCTGAATTTACCTGTCGGGTCTGTCCTGCTCTTTGTGAGGCAGCCTGTACCTGCGGGATACACAGCGAACCGGTGGCTACCAAGGCAAATGAAAAGGCGGTAATCGAATATGCCTTTCAGAACGGCTTGGTAAAGCCCCATATACCCAAGGTGAGAACAGGGAAGAAGGTGGCTGTGATCGGCAGCGGCCCGGCAGGACTGGCAGCAGCAGATCAGTTGAACAAGCGGGGACATCTGGTTACGGTATACGAAAGAAAGGATCGCCCCGGGGGCTTGTTAATGTATGGCATTCCTAATATGAAACTGGAAAAGGAGGTTGTTGACAGGAGAATCCGACTGATGGAAGAAGCAGGAATCCGTTTCCTTTGTAATCAGGATGTAGGAAAGGATATTACGGGAGAGGAATTGCTGGCAGAATACGATCGGGTGATTCTGGCCTGTGGAGCCTCTGAACCCAGGGATATCGCTGTTCCCGGAAGGGAAGCTAAGGGAATTCACTTTGCGGTGGATTTTCTGAGCCGGGTGACCAAAGCATTGTTAGACGGGGAGGGAAAGAAGCCCTTTTTTGAGGAAGTAAAAGGAAAAAAAGTTCTAGTGATTGGCGGCGGCGATACAGGAAACGACTGTGTGGGAACAGCCATCCGATTGGGAGCAGAAAGCGTAATCCAGTTGGAAATGATGCCCAGGCCATCGGAAGAAAGACTGGGGAGCAATCCCTGGCCACAGTGGCCTAAAATTCTGAAAACGGATTATGGTCAGCAGGAGGCTATTCTCAAGTGGGGGCAGGATCCCAGGGTTTATCAGACCACCGTCACCGAATTTTTATCGGGAGAACAGGGACAGGTAGTGGGAGTACGCACAATAGAGCTGGAGCCAAAGAAGGATGAGAAAAGCGGAAGAATGCTGATGCTGCCGAAGGAGGGAAGTGAAAAAGAGATGGAGGCAGACCTGGTGCTGATTGCCGCAGGATTTTTAGGCTCCCAGGGTTACATTCGGGATACATTTGGTGTAGAATGTAACGAAAGAACCAATGTAAAAACCCGGGAAAACTCTTATGCCACTAATATAGACCGGGTATTTGCAGCAGGAGATATGCGAAGAGGACAATCCCTGGTAGTGTGGGCCATTGCAGAAGGGCGCAGAGTGGCAAAGCAAGTGGACAAGTCCATGATGGGCTACAGCAATCTTTAAGAAAAAAGACAGGAACCATCTAAGAGCATTGTACGGGGAGAGGGAGAGCAGGAATGGAGGTAGAAATGAAAACGAAGGAAGATATTTTAGCCTTATTGGAGGAAGAAGATGTGGAATTTGTCCGTCTGCAGTTTACGGATATGTTTGGCAATCTGAAGAATGCAGCAGTAACTGCAAGACAGCTTGAGAGAGTCTTGGATCATGATTATGCCTTTGACAGTTGTGCCATGTTCGATCAGAACGGTGGAAAAGGAGAGGATATTTATCTGAAGCCGGATCTGGATACCTTCGTGATCCTGCCCTGGAGACCGCAGCAGGGCAAGGTGGCCAGACTGTTATGTGATGTTTACACTCAGTCCGGTGAACCTTATGAAATGAGCTCCAGAAGGATTTTACAGAAGGTAATTGATGAGGCAAAGAAAAAGGGCTATACCTTTTTTGTAGACCCGGAATGTGAATTCTTCCTGTTCCATACGGATGAAAACGGAATGCCTACGGCTCTCACCCATGAGCAGGCCGGTTATATGGATGTAGGGCCTGTAGATCTGGGAGAAAATGCAAGGCGGGAAATGGTACTGACCCTGGAAGAAATGGGCTTTGAAATTGAGTCCTCTCACCATGAGGCGGCTCCGGCTCAGCATGAAATTGACTTTCAGGAGGCAGAAGCCCTGGCCATGGCGGACTCCATCGTCACCTTTAAATCGGCTGTTCGCTCCATCGCCAGACGCTTTGGTCTTCATGTAACCTTTATGCCAAAACCGAAGTCAGGAGTGGCCGGAAGCGGTTTACATTTGAACTTTTCTTTATATAAAGAGGGAAAAAATCTCTTTTCATTAGGGGAAAAAGGGGAGGTAAGCCAGGAAGCGTTAATGTTTATGGGAGGGATCATGGCTCATGCAAAGGCAATCTGTGCCATATCCAATCCCCTGGTCAATTCCTATAAGCGCCTGATCACAGGCTTTGATGCGCCTCTGGAAATGCTGTGGACAGTGGGAAATCAGAATGCCATGCTAAGGCTGAGAAACCGGCGGGGAGAAAACAGCAAGATCGAGCTCAGATTTCCGGATCCCTCCTCCAATCCTTATCTGGTGATTGCACTGGCTCTGGCAGCAGGAATGGACGGTATCGATCGAAGGCTAAATCCGGGAAAGGAAGCCAATGCCCTGATGGCAGATGCGGGGCAGGTAGAAACCCTTCCCATGTCTCTCAGGGAGGCAGTAGGCTATTTAAGGCAGGATAAGCTGCTGGAACAGGTTCTTGGACAGGAATTTACGGATATCTACTGTAAGGCCAAGATGCAGGAGTGGAATACCTATATGGCTCAGGTATCCGATTGGGAAGTGGAAACCTATTTAAACAGAGTATAGAGGAGGGAGTATGGGCAGTATAATTATTGCATTGCCCAAGCTCCAGGACGGAAAACATATTCGTGAAATTTTAGCACGCTTTGGCTTAAATACGGCAAAGGTCTGCACCTTAGGCTCGCAGGTGCTTTCAGAACTTCAGCACCTGGACAGCGGGGTAGTGATCTGTGGCTTGCGCCTGCTGGATATGCACTATAGCCAGCTTGCAGAATATCTGCCGGATTATTTTGAAATGCTGCTTTTGGCCTCTCCTGCCAATCTGGCCGGAAAGCCCGAAAATATGATGGGACTGGCCATGCCTCTTAAGGCGGCGGAGCTGGTGGGTACCGTAGAAATGATGCTGACGCAGCTTGCCAGAAGAATCAAGAAGGAAAAAGCCGGCCCCAAAAAGAGAACCCAGGCAGAACAAAATTATATCAATAATGCGAAATGGCTGCTGATGGAGCGCAATCACCTGTCGGAGGAGGAGGCCTTCCGCTATCTCCAAAAGACCAGCATGGATAGTGGCACCAATATGGTGGAAACGGCGCAGATGATTCTGCTGATGATGGTGGAATAACAAACAGGGGCTTTATGTGCACAGAATATGTTAGGAATACCGAAAAGGAAGGGCATGGTTTAACTGATGAGCAGTAAGGATGGCCTTTGGGGCCATGAGAAAGGAAGGATATGTATACCATAAATGAACATTATTTAAAACTGCAGGGAAGCTATCTTTTTTCCACCATAGCAAAAAAGGTGTCAGAATACCAGAAGGAGCATCCCCAGGCAGAGGTTATCCGGCTGGGCATCGGAGATGTGACACAGCCTCTGGTACCCGCTATTATTGAGGCTCTGCATAATGCAGTAGAGGAAATGGGAACTACAGAGGGATTTCATGGCTATGGGCCGGAGCAGGGCTATGAATTTTTAAGAGAATGTATTGCCAGAGAGGACTATCAAAACAGAGGATGCCCAATCAGTGCTGAAGAAATCTTCATTTCTGACGGAGCAAAGCAGGATGTGGGTAACATTCAGGAAATCTTTGGTCTGGGGAATCGGGTGGCTGTCTGTGACCCTGTCTATCCGGTCTATGTAGATACTAACGTTATGGCAGGAAGGACAGGAGAGTTTAATGTCCGGACAGGAGGATACGAGGGGCTGATTTATTTAAAGTGCCTTGAGGAAAATGGCTTTTCCCCCAGACTGCCAGGGGAGAAGCCGGACTTGATCTATCTGTGCTTTCCCAATAATCCCACAGGAATGGCAATAACCAGGACTGCTTTGCAGGAATGGGTAGATTATGCCAATCAGAATGGTTCTGTTATTCTCTATGACGCAGCGTACGAAGCCTATATTACAGAAGAAGGAATCCCTCACAGCATTTATGAGTGTGAAGGGGCAAGACGGTGCGCCATTGAATTTCACAGCTTTTCCAAGAATGCCGGCTTTACCGGCTTAAGACTGGGATATACGGTTATTCCCAGAGAGCTTAGCTGTAACGGAGTCAGCCTTCATGAGCTTTGGAACAGGCGTCATGGCACGAAATATAACGGTGCGCCTTATCTTGTTCAGCGGGCCGGGGAGGCAGTATATTCCTCGGAAGGAAAGGCACAGTTAAAGGAGCAGGTGGCTTATTATATGGAAAATGCCCGGCTTATCCGGGAGGGATTGAAGGCTGCAGGATTCACTGTATATGGTGGAGTGAATGCCCCCTATATCTGGCTCAAAGTACCGGAGAGAATGAGCAGTTGGGAGTTTTTTGATGATTTGCTAAAAAAGGCTCAGGTAGTGGGAACTCCCGGGGTCGGTTTCGGCCAGGGTGGAGAGGGCTTTTTCAGACTGACTGCTTTTGGAACCAGGGAAAATACGCTGAAGGCTCTGGAGCGGATTAAGAGGTTCTATTAGGGTAAATGAAGAGATTAAAATGATGTTAGGGTCAAAAGCCCCTAACTATGATACCTACGGATTGTTACGTACTTCGTACTCCCACAATCCTGCAAAATATTCGCATATCGTGGTGTTCAGACCTTTTGACCCTGGTATCATTAAAATAAGATAATTAGTGTTCGCAAAGAAGAATAGACCGGGCTGCATCAACCCTATTTTCCTAGGAAATTATAGGGTTGAAGACAAAGAAGAATCATTTTTTTGTTGACCAGTATCGCAAAAAAAAGTATAATATAGACAATTAGTAAGCACTATCTGCCTCGGAAAAAGAGATAAATAGTGGAAATTATGCATACTGATGAATGGGGGATTATGATGGAAAAGCGAATGAGAAAAGCATTTTTATCCAGTTTTAGGGTGATTCTGACCGCAATTATTGTTCTGTTTCTGGTCATTATTGTATCAGTAGGTACCATAAGTTATCAGAATAGCAAGATGGAACTGTGCACCGGATATCAAAGCCGTTTTCTGGCAGCGGAGGCAGCACACTTTAAGTGGGGGATGAGTCTGAGCAATGCTCTTTTGAAAAATGAAGAATTTACCGGGCAGATGGACCCGACCAAATGTGACTTTGGACAGTTTCTTTACAGTGACGAGGTGAAAAATTCCAAGGACTTTCAGGATTTTTATGAAAAGGTGGAGCCGCTGCACGCCAGGATTCATGAAGCGGCTCATACGATTATTGAACTGCAGGATACCAATAAGACCGAAGCTATCCGGATATGGGATGAACAGGTATCCACGGATATTAACAGTCTGGTAAGTATCCTGGAGACAACCAAGGAGTTGGTTGAAACGCCGATAAAGAATGTAAAAATGATGCTGGGAGTTACCTATATCGTGATCATACTGGTCAGCATACTGGTAGTGACAGTTATTTTGATTAATGCTTACAAGATATATGGTTATGTGAAGACAGATATCGTACTTCCCATTTATAAGCTAAAGGATGAAACGGCTAAGCTGGCTCAGGGGTATTTGGATTTGGACTGCAAGGTGGAAACGGATAATGAGCTTTTAGATTTAGCCGAGTCCTTCCAGGCGGCAATTGACGAAATGAAGAAGTACATAAAGGCAGTTGAGTATGGAATGGAAAACTTTTCAGGAGGAGACTTTACCTGTACCTGTCCTATTCCTTTTAAGGGGGATTTTGAACCCATTCAGACGTCAGTGGAATCCTTTCAGGAAACAATCAATGGGCTTTTGAGAAGTATCAGCGAGGTTTCTCACCAGGTGGATGCAGGAGCAGAGGACATTGCCGCAGGTGCTACAGAGCTTGCCATCAGTGCTGAGCAGCAGGCCGGCAGCGTACAGGAATTGTCTAACGCTGTAGGAGGAGTATCACATCAGATTCGTAACAGTGCCAAGTATGCCAAGGAGGCAGATTCCTATGGTATTCAGACCGGAGAAGCCATTGAGAAGAGCAGAAGAGAGATGGAACAGCTAATGGAAGCCATTACCAAGATAGGGGCAGCTTCATCTGATATCAGTAACATAATTATGACTATTGATGAGATTGCTTCCCAGACCAACCTGCTGGCGCTGAATGCGTCTATTGAAGCTGCCAGAGCGGGTGTGGCCGGAAAAGGCTTCGCAGTTGTAGCTGATGAGATTGGAAAGCTGGCACAGCAATCGGCGGATGCGTCTCAGGATATTGCAGCTTTAATTGAAAAATCGCTTCAGTTTATTGAGGACGGACAGGCTTCGGCAGAGCAGATGAACAGAGGCTTCGAAATATTGGCAGACAGCTCGCATAAGGTTTTGGAAATGGTGGGAGAAATTGCTTCTGAGGTACAGGATCAGGCAGAAGCAGTGGAGAAGATTTCTGACAATATAGAAGAAATTTCCAATATTGTAGCCACTAATTCGGCTACTTCCCAGCAAAACTCTGCTACAAGCGAAGAATTGAGCAGTCAGGCAACCGTTTTGAGCAATCTTTTGAAGCAGTTTAAATTTAAAGAATAAGAGTTATACAAGTCTTATCATTAATTTGAGATCAGTTGTAGCTTTAGGGCAAAAATCGTGGTGTAAATCACCAGGTTTTTGCCCTATTTTTTTAAAATGGAGGGATATAGGAAGCGGCCTGTTTCCTTTTTTAGAGTCGGCAGATATCTATCAAAGAAACACTGTCAGCCGAGCAGTCTCCTGCCAGAATGTCGGCCAGACTGGAGGCGGTATCCAGGCTGGTAAGGCAGGGGATACCCAATTCTACGCTTTTCCGTCTTACCTTTACACTGTCCCGGGCAGGCAGTCTGCCCTTGGCAGAGGTGGAAATAATATAGCTGACCTTTCCGCTTTCCAAAAGAGCCAGGGTATTCTGGCTGGATTCATGGATTTTATGAACCAGTGTGACGTTAAGTCCATATTCCCTGAGTATCTTCGCAGTACCCGCAGTGGCATAAAGCCTGAAACCGATACGGGCAAATTTCTCTGCAATAAAGCCAACCTCTGCTTTATCGCTGTCTTTAACGGTAATGAAGATGCCGCCCTTTTTGGTAAAACGGTAGCCAGCACCCAGAAGTCCTTTGAAAAGAGCCTCTGTTATGGTAGGAGCGATTCCCAAGACTTCTCCGGTGGATTTCATTTCCGGTCCCAGCATGGTATCCAGATTGGAGAGCTTTTCGAAAGAAAAGACAGGAACCTTTACTGCGGTATAGGCGGCTCTTTTTGCCAGACCCGTTCCGTATGGCAGGTCTTTCAGTTTCCTTCCCAGCATTACCTGAGTGGCAATGTCGATCATGGGAATTCCGGTTACCTTACTGAGATAGGGAACGGTTCGTGAGGAGCGGGGATTCACCTCAATGACATAAAGTTGTTTTTGGTGCATTACATATTGGATATTGATTAGTCCCTTTGTGTTTAGGGCCAAGGCCAGTCGGGCAGAATAATCAATAATTTTTGCTTTCTGAGCATCTGACAGATTCCAGGCAGGATAGACGGCAATGGAATCACCGGAATGGATCCCTGCCCGGTCGATATGCTCCATAATCCCGGGAATCAGGATATCCTCTCCATCACAGATGGCATCTACCTCCAGCTCTGTTCCCTGAATATATTTATCGATGAGAACCAGATTGTTTTCTAGCTGAGAAAGGATTATTCCCATATACTCCATGATATCATCGTCAGAAAAGGCAATAATCATATTTTGACCGCCCAGGACATAGGAAGGACGAAGCAATACAGGATAACCCAGAGCATTGGCTGCGGCCAGGGCCTCCTCTGCAGTTCGCACGGTGCCTCCCTTAGGCTGCCTGATCTGAAGTCGCTGTAAAAGGGCCTCAAAACGCCCGCGATCCTCAGCCATATCGATGCTGTCGGCAGAGGTTCCCAAAAGAGGAATATGGTGTTCGGACAGCCAATGAGTAAGCCGGATGGCCGTCTGTCCCCCAAAGGCGACCACAACACCCAGAGGTTTTTCCAAAGCAATGATGGGAGCAACATCCTCGGGAGTAAGAGGCTCAAAGTAGAGCCGGTCGGCAGTATTAAAATCGGTGGAAACGGTTTCCGGGTTATTGTTTATGATGACTACCTCATAGCCGGCCTGCTGCAGTGCCCATACACAATGGACAGAGGCATAATCGAATTCAATACCCTGGCCGATACGGATTGGGCCGGAGCCCAGTACCAGAATGGTTGGCCTGGGGTTTGCCCGACCTTCCAGAAAAGGGGCAGCCTCGTCTTCTTCATCAAAGGCAGAATAGAAGTAGGGGGTCTGAGCAGCAAATTCTCCTCCGCAGGTATCTACCATCTTATAGGTATAGGCAGGGAAGGAATCCAACAGAGAAAAGTCTGCCTCGGTTTCCTTTATTCCATGGCCTTCCAGATAGAGGCTTTTGATGGTTTTCGTCAAGAATCCGTTTGCTTTAAGCTCCCTGATGAAATCAGCAGTCAGAGGCTGAGTTTTAATTGCCTTTTCCAATCGGCTTAAGTGGAGGATTTTTTCCAGAAACCATTCATCAATCCAGGTAAGGCGGTGAAGCTCGTCGATGGAGAAGCCCCGGTACAGGGCTTCATACACTGCAAAAATGCGCTGGTCATCCTGGGCTTTAATTTTGGTTAAAAGCTCTTCTTTGTTCAGCAGGCGAATATCCTTGTCCAATAAAGAGTCGTGGGAAATTTCTGCTCCACGGATGGCCTTCATCAGAGCAAACTCAAAGCTTCTGCCGATAGCCATGACCTCTCCTGTGGCCTTCATCTGGGTACTTAGACCTCTGGAAGCATAAACGAATTTATCAAAGGGAAACTTGGGAAATTTTACTACCACATAATCCAGTGTGGGTTCAAAGCAGGCCCTGGTCTGTCCGGTGACCTCATTTTCAATTTCCTCCAGAGTGTAGCCAATGGCAATTTTAGCGGCCACACGGGCGATGGGATAGCCGGTAGCCTTGCTGGCCAGAGCAGAAGAGCGGGAAACTCTGGGGTTGACTTCAATAACCGCATATTCATAGCTTTCCGGGTGAAGGGCAAACTGAACGTTGCAGCCTCCCTCTACCTCCATGACATCAATGATGTGGAGGGCAGCGCTTCTTAGCATCTGGTATTCCCTGTCGGCCAGAGTCAGGGCAGGTGCAGTCACAATGGAATCACCCGTATGAATGCCCACTGGGTCAAGGTTTTCCATGGAGCAGACGGTAATTACATTCCCCTGACTATCCCGCATGACCTCAAACTCAATTTCTTTCCAGCCGGCAATGGATTTTTCTACCAGGATCTGGGTGATGGGAGACTGGCGAAGGCCGGAAGCTGCAATTTCCCTTAAGGAAACTTCATCTTCGGCAATACCGCCGCCGCTTCCTCCCAAGGTAAAGGCAGGGCGAACGATCACCGGATACCCCTCCTGTCGGGCAAAGGTGAGTGCACCCTCCAGAGTATGCGTAATGACGGAAGGAATAACCGGTTCACGAATAGACTCCATCGTGGACTTGAAGCACTGGCGATCCTCTGCCCGGTCAATGGTTTCGGGATTGGCACCAAGAAGAGTAACTCCATGAGCGTCAAGGAAGCCCTCCTTAGCCAACTCCATGGATAAAGTAAGGCCGGTTTGTCCGCCCAGAGTGGACAGAAGGCTGTCCGGCTTTTCCAGAGTGATGATTCGTTTGACAAAGTCAAGGGTAAGAGGCTCGATATAGATATGGTCTGCCATGGCCGTGTCGGTCATGATGGTAGCCGGATTGGAGTTGACCAGAACCACCTCCAGCCCCTCCTCTTTTAATGCACGGCAGGCCTGGGTGCCGGCATAATCAAACTCGGCAGCCTGGCCGATAACGATAGGGCCTGAGCCGATTACCATTACTTTTTTCAGTTTAGGATTTAAAGGCATGGTTAAATTCTCCTTTCCATCATTTCCATAAATTCCTGAAACAGATATTCCGTATCCTTAGGGCCGCTGCAAGCCTCCGGGTGAAACTGTACGGATAAACCGGGGAAGCGATTATAGCGTATACCCTCACAAGTGTTGTCATTGAGATTGATGAAGGCTAAGGAGGCATCTTCAGGTAAGCTGTCACTTACTACACTGTAGCCATGATTTTGACTGGTCATGTAAATACGGCCTGTTTCCACAGCCTTGACCGGTTGATTGGCACCCCGGTGGCCAAATTTTAGCTTTTCAGTTCTTGCACCATTGGCCAGAGCCAGAAGCTGATGACCCAGGCAGATACCAAAAAGAGGAATTTTCGTTTCACAAAGAAGAGATAGCTGCCGAATAATCTCAGGATTGTCGGTGGGATCACCGGGGCCGTTGCTGAGCATAATGCCGTCTGGCTTTAGGGCAAGAATCTGTTGGGCAGAATAAGAAGAGGGAACGACAGTAATTTTACAGCCCAGAGAATAGAGCCTGCGGATAATGTTCTGCTTTGCTCCAAAATTCCAAAGAACTACGTGGCGGCGCCAGGCGCTGTTGTCCACAAGATAAGGAGCAGTACAGGTTACCTGAGCTACGGAGTCGCAGCACTTCCACCGGGAAAGCTCCCTGCTGCTGTCGGTGGAAGGGGGAAGTGCAGTAAGTCTTCCGTTCATTACTCCCTGCTCACGAATCTTTCGTGTCAGAGCCCGGGTATCTATGCCGCAAATGCCGGGAATCCTATTCCGCTTTAACAGGGTATGTAAATCCATCTGGCTTCGAAAATTGGAAGGAGTATCACAGTATTCTTTCGTCAGATAGGCACTCAGATGTATCTTTTCACTTTCCGCATCCAGAAGATTGACACCATAATTTCCAATTAAAGGGAAGGTTTGCAAAACCATCTGACCATAATAGCTGGGATCTGTCAGAGTTTCCACATAGCCGGTCATGGCAGTGGTAAAAACTACTTCGGCGATAACATCCTCAGTCAGGGTGGCGCCAAAGGCTTTTCCCGTATAGCAACTGCCATCTTCTAATTGCAGATAAATCGTATTGTCCATAGCTACCTCCTGTTTTCATCAAAACGAAAAAGGCATCCATAGAGGAATATTATTGCGAAAGAATAATATTCTCCTACGAACGCCTTTGTTCTCTGGCTTATTGTAGCACCAGATGAAAAGGGGGTCAAGAAAAAAATCAGGACAGAAGAGAAGGTGATCAGGGGAAGCAGAAAAGGGAAGCACCCCGGGGGTTGTACGAATGCACAAGGTTCATGGGATTAAAATGCTGCTAAAGCAGCAGAATGAGAGGAAAAAAAGACAACTGAAAATTTCCTTGACAGAGGGGAAAAAACTATGCTATTTTTGAAAAAAGAAAGATAAGCGATTGAGTTCGTAAAAAAGGGGTCACACAAAGAGGTGCGGCAAATAGGTAATACGCGGATACGGCAGTTATTCGTCCTATTATGGGATGGATGACTGCCTTTCTTTTTTTGAAGGAGTAACCTGATTCCCACCTGACAGATAAGGAGGAGACAAAATGTGTTCAATACTATGCTACACAGGAAAAGATATGGATAAGGAGCTTTGGGAGGAAAGCCTTGAAAGAACCTCCATGAGAGGCCCTGATGCAGCAAAAGTGGTGGAAACCGACTTTGGCTATCTGGGCTTCGCAAGGCTGGCAATCATGGGACTTAGTGAGGAAGGAATGCAGCCCTTTAAGCAGGAGGGAAATTGGCTGGTCTGCAATGGGGAGATCTATGGCTTTCGTACGCTGAAACGGGAGCTGGAGGGGAGAGGCTATTCCTTTCACAGCGGTTCTGACTGTGAGGTACTTTTGCCCCTTTATCAGGAATATGGCCCGGAAATGTTTTCTCATCTGGATGCGGAATATGCCTGTGTGCTCTATGACGGAAAGAAAAAAATGCTGTTGGCGGCCAGAGATCCTATAGGAATCAGACCCTTGTACTACGGTTATTCGGACAGCGGCAAGATTGCCTTTGCCAGTGAGCCTAAATGCCTGCTGGGAAGAGTAAAGGAGATCATGCCTTTTCCCCCCGGCCACTATTATCTGGAAGGGAAATTCATTCCTTATGAAAAAATTGATGAGGTCCATGGATATGTACATGAAGATTTGGATATCCTAACCGGAAAAATCCATGATAAGCTGGTGAAGGGAGTAGAAAAACGGCTGGATGCAGATGCCCCTCTGGGCTTCCTCCTGTCCGGAGGTTTGGACTCCAGTCTGGTCTGTGCCATTGCCGCCAATTTGCTGAAACGGCCTATCCGCACCTTTGCCATCGGCATGGATGTGGATGCCATTGATTTAAAGTATGCCAGGAAGGTGGCGGATTTTATTGGTGCCCATCATACTGAGGTCATTATGACCAAACAACAGGTATTGGATTCCCTGGAAACGGTAATAGAGGCACTGGCAACCTACGATATCACTACTATTCGTGCCAGCATGGGAATGTATCTGGTGTGCAAGGCTATTCATGAAAATACGGATTTAAAAGTGCTGCTGACAGGAGAAATTTCTGATGAGCTATTCGGCTATAAATATACGGATTTTGCTCCCAGTGCCCAGGCATTTCAGGAGGAAGCGGCAAAACGGCTCAGAGAGCTGCACTATTACGACGTGCTTCGGGCCGACAGATGCCTTGCGGCCAATAGTCTGGAAGCCAGAGTTCCTTTTGGTGATCTGGATTTTGTTCGTTATGTCATGTCCATTGATCCGGCAGTGAAGCTGAATACCTATGGGAAGGGAAAATATCTGTTGAGGAAGGCCTTTGAAAAGGACAGAATTTTACCGGAGGAGATCCTTTGGAGAGAGAAGGCTGCCTTTTCGGATGCGGTGGGTCACAGTATGGTGGACGACCTGAAGGAATATGCCGACCGGCTATATAGTGATGAGGACTATGAGCGGCTTTGCGGCAAGTATGATTTTGCCACCCCATTTACGAAGGAAGGTCTGCTTTACCGGGAAATTTTTGAAAAATATTATCCCGGGCAGGCTCATATGATCCCGGATTTCTGGATGCCGAATAAAGAGTGGGAGGGCTGTAATGTGAATGATCCCAGTGCCAGAGTTTTGACGAATTATGGTGACAGCGGTGTATAAGTTGTGGTACACTTAGGGGCGGAATGTGAGAAGAGGTTCTGATGCCTGCAGCAAAAGCTGGCGGTAAAAGAACTTCCAGAGAGAGTTTTGCAGCGGAGGAGAGTATGAGAACAGATATTTACCAGAGCCCCTTATCAGAGCGTTATGCCAGTAAAGAGATGCAGTATATTTTTTCACCGGATATGAAGTTTCGTACCTGGAGAAGACTGTGGATTGCCCTGGCCGAAACCGAGAAGGAATTAGGACTGAGCCAAAACGGAAAGCCGGTAATTACCCAGGAGCAGATCGACGAGCTGAAAGCCCATGCCGAAGACATCAATTATGATGTGGCAAAGGCGAGGGAAAAAGAAGTTCGTCATGATGTCATGAGCCATGTGTATGCTTACGGGCAGCAGTGCCCCAAGGCCTCAGGAATCATTCATCTGGGTGCAACCTCCTGCTATGTGGGGGACAATACGGACATTATCGTGATGACAGAGGGACTTAAGCTGGTAAAGAAGAAGCTGCTTAACGTGATGAAGGAGCTGGCAGATTTTGCGGATAAGTACAAAAATCAGCCTACCCTGGCCTTCACCCACTTTCAGCCGGCACAGCCTACTACGGTTGGCAAAAGAGCCTGTCTGTGGCTGCAGGAATTTTTTCTTGATTTGGAGGATTTACAGTATGTGCTGGACTCCATGAAGCTGCTGGGATCCAAGGGAACCACCGGTACCCAGGCTTCGTTTTTGGAGCTCTTTGACGGCGATCAGGAAACCATTGATAAAATAGACCCGATGATTGCAGCTAAAATGGGCTTTAAGGAATGCTATCCGGTATCCGGGCAGACCTATTCCCGTAAGGTGGATACCCGGGTGGCCAATGTTCTTGCAGGAATAGCAGCCAGTGCTCATAAAATGAGTAATGATATCCGCCTTCTGCAGCATCTGAAGGAGGTGGAGGAGCCCTTTGAAAAGAGTCAGATTGGATCATCGGCTATGGCCTATAAGCGTAATCCCATGAGAAGTGAGCGAATTGCCTCTCTTGCCCGCTATGTGATGGTGGATGCGCTGAATCCTGCCATTACCTCGGCCACACAATGGTTTGAAAGAACCTTAGATGATTCGGCTAATAAGAGATTGTCTATCCCGGAAGGCTTTCTGGCAGTAGACGGAATTCTGGATTTGTGCCTGAATGTGGTAGATGGTCTGGTGGTTTATCCCAAGGTTATTGAAAAACGACTCTTAAGTGAGCTTCCCTTTATGGCAACGGAGAACATTATGATGGATGCAGTGAAAAACGGGGGAAACCGGCAGGAGCTTCATGAGCGTATCCGGGAGCTTTCCATGGAGGCCGGAAAGAGAGTGAAGGTAGAAGGCAAGGAAAACAATCTGTTGGAGCTGATCGCTGCAGATCCGGCCTTTAACCTGACCATGGAGGAGTTGGAAAGAACCATGGATCCGGTTAAATATGTGGGTCGTTCCTGCGTGCAGGTAGACAAATTTCTTTCGGAGGTCATCAATCCCTTGCTTGAGGCGAATAAGGAGGTTTTGGGAATGACTGCAGAGATTAATGTTTAGAAGCACAGAGCGGGCAGTAAGGAATCAGAGAGATTTCCCAGCTCGGCACTGAATAGTCAGATAGATATTGAATATGGAGGTTTCAAATGGTAAATGCGATTGTAGGCGCCAACTGGGGCGATGAAGGAAAAGGAAAAATCACGGATATGCTGGCTAAGGAGGCGGATATTATTGTACGCTTTCAGGGTGGAGCCAATGCCGGACATACTATTGTAAATAAGTACGGCAAGTTTGCACTGCATATCGTTCCTTCCGGTATTTTTTATGATCATACGACCAGCATCATCGGAAATGGTGTGGCATTAAATGTACCCAAGCTGTTTGAGGAACTGGAAAGCCTGAAGGAAAAGGGGGTTCCTGCTCCTAAAATTCTGGTTTCCGACAGAGCCCAGATGGTGATGAGCTATCACATTCTTTTTGACCAGTATGAGGAAGAAAGACTGGGAAAAAATTCCTTTGGTTCTACGAAATCAGGAATTGCTCCTTTCTACTCTGATAAATTTGCCAAAATCGGCTTTCAGGTCAGTGAGCTTTTCGATGAAGACTCCCTGATGGAAAAAATAGAGAGGGTCTGTGATACCAAAAACGTTTTGCTGGAGCATTTATACCATAAACCCCGGCTTGAGCCCGGAGAAATTTATCGGGAACTGATGTCCTATAAGGAAATGGTTGCTCCCTATGTATGTGATGTATCCCTGTTTTTATGGAAGGCTGTTCAGGAGGGAAAAAACATTCTGCTGGAGGGACAGTTGGGGTCCTTAAAAGACCCGGATCATGGCATTTATCCCATGGTAACCTCATCCTCTACGCTGGCAGCCTACGGTGCCATTGGTGCAGGACTTCCACCCTATGAAATCAAGCGGATCATTACCGTATGTAAGGCCTACTCCAGTGCGGTGGGAGCAGGTGCCTTCGTTTCTGAAATTTTTGGCGAGGAAGCGGATGAGCTGAGAAGACGAGGTGGTGATGGTGGAGAATATGGTGCTACTACCGGCCGCCCCAGAAGAATGGGCTGGTTTGATGTGGTGGCCTCCAAGTATGGCTGCCGTATTCAGGGAACTACAGACGTGGCCTTTACGGTGCTTGACGTACTGGGCTACCTGGATGAGATTCCTGTCTGTGTAGGCTATGAAATTGACGGCAAAGTAACTACAGATTTTCCTACCACCAGTCTGCTGAATAAGGCAAAGCCTGTACTGGAGGTATTGCCGGGCTGGAAATGCGACATCCGGGGAATTAGGGAATATGAAGCATTACCGGAAAATTGCCGGAAGTATATTGAATTTGTAGAGGAAAGGATTGGCTTCCCTATCACCATGATTTCCAATGGGCCGGGAAGAGAGGATATTATCTTTCGGAAAAAATAGGAGGGAGGGTGCTGTAATACAGTACCCTTTTTTTCGAGGGAATCGATTGTAAAATTGGATTTTTCACTTATTTATGATGTTAGGGTCAAAAGCCCCTAACTATGATACCTACGGATTGTTACGTACTTCGTACTCCCACAATCCTGCAAAATATTCGCATATCGTGGTGATGCACAAAAAATAGTAATGGCTATTGAAGTAAAAACAATTTAGCGGTAAAATGACATTACCAAAATTTGTGCAATGCACAAAAACAAGGAGTGATATTATGGAGATTAAGAGAGATTCATACATTGAACAGTTAAAGATAAGAAAAGATAACGGAATGATTAAGATTATCACGGGAATCAGAAGATGCGGCAAATCATTCCTGTTATTTGTGTTGTTTAAGAAGTATTTACTGGAGAGTGGCATAGATAGTGACCACATCATTGAGATTGCTTTAGATGGCATTGAAAATGAGGAACTGAGAGATCCAAAGAAGTGTTATCAGCATATTAAAGATGTAATGAAAGATGACCAGAAGTATTATCTGCTCTTGGATGAAGTACAGTTTATGCAACGATTTGAGGAAGTGCTGAATAGTTTGCTTCGTATCAGCAACATTGATGTGTATGTAACTGGCAGTAATTCTAAATTTTTATCTAGCGATATTGTAACTGAATTTAGGGGCAGAGGAGATGAAATCAGAATTTATCCGTTGTCCTTCGCAGAGTTCTATGCGGCTCTTGATGGAGATTATGATGATGCTTGGGAGGAATATATGATATATGGTGGCTTGCCACAAGTGGCACAATTCTCTGTGGAACGCCAAAAGGCTGAGTATCTTAAAAATATTTTTACCAATGTTTATATCAAGGATGTGGTAGAGCGAAACAGGATTCAAAATGTTGATGAGATTGGAACTTTGGTAGATATATTAGCTTCTGCCATTGGAGCCCCTACAAATCCAACCAAAATATCAAATACCTTTAAAAGTGAACGAGGTATCAATTATAGTAATAAAACCATATCTAACCATATTGATTATCTGGCAGAGGCATTTTTGATTTCTAAAGCGGACCGGTATGATATTAAAGGTAGAAAATATGTGGGTGCAAATCTGAAATATTATTTTTCAGATGTTGGACTTAGAAATGCCAGACTAAACTTCAGACAGCAGGAGCCTACTCATATTATGGAGAACATTGTTTATAATGAGCTGCTTGTGCGTGGTTACAATGTGGATGTTGGTATTGTGGATGTATTTGCAAAGAATAGTGAAGGAAAGAGGGTTCATAAGCAATTAGAGGTTGATTTTGTAGTGAACCAGGGCAGTCAGAGATATTACATTCAGGTGGCTTATGATATGACCTCTGAGGAAAAGCAGATGCAGGAACTTAATTCATTCCGAAATATTCCGGATTCATTTAAGAAGATTGTTATAGTGAATGGAACGAAAAAGCCTTGGAGAAATGAGGAAGGATTCGTGTTCATGGGCATGAAATATTTTCTGCTCAATGCAGATAGTTTGGAGTTTTAGTATGGAAAATTAGATGATTTATTTCGGTATAGAAGATATGGATATAAAGTCAGGAGGCAGAGAAATGCCCTTACGGTATAATTCATTAGGAAAGTATCAGATTCAGAGCAGTTAAGAAGAGCAGATTCCTTCATTGAGTAAATCTGCTCTGAATGTGATTCTTTTCAATTGTA
>SFDP01000009.1 GCA_004558185.1 Lachnospiraceae bacterium
TTTCTTCGCAAAAAAATCATAACCGAACACATATGCTTTTTCAATGTTTATGTGGCATTCAGCCTATTTTCTATTCCACACATCCTAATGAAGAGCCATTTTTATGCCTATTTTGTTACCCGGGAGTTGCCGGAGGAAATAAGCCCGAAGGAGCTGGAAAGGAGGATTAGAGATTATGCAAATGAAGTAAACGCAGTATTTTATCTGGGGAATCGGCTTAACCTGTGTGAGCCTTATTCTTTGGAGCTGCTGCAAATGCGAATGGAACAGGAGAATGACAGCCGCAGACTAAAGCAGGAAAGGAAGGAAGTAATATATGGGCTGGAGGAATTTACTCTGGAAACCTATTTTCAGTACGAAATGGCCCGGCTGACGGTCAATATTCAAACCTTTTTGGAAGAACATCTCGATGAGGAAATCCTTAAGCAGGCCCAGATATATTATGCTGCTCATCCGGAGGCATTCAAAAGAAGGGAGGCTGTTACTTATGAACTTACGATTAATGGTAAGACCCGAAAGCAAGCTGCTGACCTCCATAAGCTGAGCCTTATGGGAAAGGCGGATAAAGGGCTTGCGGATTTCTTAGAAGGGGCTGAGCCCGGGGATATTTATGAGGATGAACAGAATGGAGAAGGGCGCAAAATTGAACTGAAGGAGATTCAGTACAGTGAGCCGGGATTTGCACAGAATAAAGAGGCTGCTGTTTCTGCTTATCTTACCCAAAAGCTGTATCCATCATTAATTGAAACGGTAGCAGAAAACAATCCGGTTGAATTTGAATGAATACAGAAGGATATAAATAAGGAAGGGGAAAAGAGGTATGTTTAAGAAAAAATGGAAAAAGAAAATGTTTGCCTTTACACTAGCCGTATCACTTGCCTTTGTCAATGTATTGCCGGGAACCTGTGATATGGACTCAGTGCAGGCTGCGTCTGCCTATGAAAATCAGAACCTGCTGAAGAATCCAACCTTTGAGGAGGGGGTTGAATTGAGTGCAGCTAACGGTTCTTCACATGAAGGAAACTGGTATTCCTGGAAGGCGGCAGAAAAGACCCGGGAGGAAGCCTATGAAGGAGCAAACGCAGTTAAGCTATCCGCTGCCAATGCAGCCTTAGAGCAGGATATTCCGAATTTGCAGGTGGGAATGACCTATGCCTACCATATATGGGCAAAGCTGAGTGCAGAAAGCAGTACCGGAAAGCATTGGATCGGGGTAAAAAATCATGGAGGAAGTGAAATCAGGCTGCAAATAGACTCCACCGATTGGAAGCTGTATACTTTGGAGTTTACCTACACCAGTGAGGAAAAGAATCCCCGGGTATTTGCCTGGGTAGAAGAAGCGGGGGGAGTAGTTTCCTATGTAGATAATGCCTGTGTAGAAGCAAAAAGTGATATCCGGCAGATTACGATCCGTAATGGTGGGCTGGAGGTGACCTTTGCAGATACCTATACAGGCACACCCTCTGCGGAAAATTTTACTGCAACATATTCCACCAGCGCTAATGCTGGTCATGTACAAACACTTACCTTAACGGAAACGGGAGTAAGCGATGGGGTACTGAGGATGTCCTTCCCGGAGATTTCACCGCTGCCTGTAGAGCAGACGGTTACCGTAAATCTCACCTATGGGAAGAATAATCAAACCATTACACTGGATTATTCAGTAGCTCCCGAAGAAGGAGCTGTAGTGACGGCTAAACCGGTTTTGCTTTCGGCCTCTAACGGAGAGGTAACTCTGCTTTTGGATACTGCGCCTACACTGGCTCCTACAGCAAAAGATTTTATCTGGGAATATGGCAGGGAAGGGGGAGAGCTTCAGCCTCTTGCAGTGGATGATTTTTCGTATCAGGCCAAAACAAAGACCGTAACCGCAGGCTTCAAGCAAATCCCATCGATTTCGGAAGGAGAGGAGAAGATAAGGGTGAAGGTCACCTACAATCAGCAGAGCGTGGAAGGGGAATTTATCATAGCTCAGGGTACAGAAAGAACCTATTATGTAAGTACCTCGGGAAGTGACAGCAATGATGGGCTGACGGAAAATACGCCCTTTAAAACGATACAAAAGCTGAATACACTTACCTTTCTTCCGGGGGATAAAATCCTGTTTAAAAAGGGAGATATCTTTACCGGATGCTTTAAGCCCCAGGGCTGCGGTACGGCCGAGGCACCCATTGTCATTGGTAGCTATGGAGATGAAAACCAAAAAAGGCCTGTGCTGCAGCCGGGAGAAGATTTTCAGGTGCCCCATCTGATGAGTGCAAATGCTCTGGTAAAGAAGCCTACCGTAAACTATGTACTTTGGTTTTATAATGTGGAATATTGGGAAGCCGGAGGGTTGGAAATCAAGGATCCAAAGCATGCTGTAACCTATGAAAATCCGGGAGAGGTATACCGCAGCGGTATTACGATTCAGGCTGAGGATAAAGGGACTCTGGAGCATATTTACATCGATGATATGGTTATTCATGGTTTTCATGGGCCCAGAACGAATATTGGAAAATCCTCCGGCGGAATTACCATGAACGTGATTACCAATGCAGAAAGAAACCGGACACTTTCCACACCTACCCAAATCAACGATATACGCGTGACAAACTGTGAGATCTATAATGTGGGACGTTCAGGAATCAATTTCCTCACTCCCTGGGCCTTCCGCAGTGAGGAAAAATGGGGGCCTTTTAACTATGGCACCAAAGGCTACGATTACTTCCCCTATGAAAATTTCTATATGGGTAATAATTATATTCATGACATTGACGGTGATGGAACCATTATCGATAACTGTGCAGGGGCAGTGGCAGAATATAATCTGGTAACCCGGTGTGTATTAAGGTGTAACAATGCGGCAGTAGGAATGTTTAACTGGAATTCTGATGATACCTGTTTTCAGTTTAATGAGGTTTTTGATATTCGTTATGGAGGAAATGACAGTAATCACCTGAATGACTCTCAGGGAATAGAAATTGATGCCTTAAACGACAGAACCTGGGTGCAGTATAACTATGTGCACGATAATACAGGGGGCTTTATGATGCTTTGTAACGTAAGTGATAATTTCCGCAGCTTCGATGGAGTGATTCGTTACAATATCAGTCAGAATGACTATGCCCATCCCAGACAGGGAATGTTCGATATTTATTCAGCTAATTATGGTACCGAGGTTTACAATAATACCTTCTATTTTACCGAAAGAGCAGTAAGTCAGGCCGGCTACCAAGCTAAGGTAAAGCCGGGAGAACTGTTTTTGTTCAGTGCCGTAGGGGCGAAAGAACCAATGAAGTTTTACAATAATATCTTCTATTATGGGGGAGAGACACCGGTGGCAGCCAATAGCTTTGGGGACGATGCCATTGACTGGCAGAGCAATATTTTTTATGGCTTTACCAATCT
Source organism: Lachnospiraceae bacterium (assembly GCA_004558185.1). Classification (GTDB taxonomy): domain Bacteria; phylum Bacillota; class Clostridia; order Lachnospirales; family Lachnospiraceae; genus SFDP01. The sequence continues at coordinate 3,391 of SFDP01000009.1, forward strand.
GCCGGTAAACGATAATCCTGACGCTCCCAATATAAATCAGATCCCGGTCTGGTTAATCCGGGACAGGGGGCTTCGGGAAGCTATACCAGAGGCAAACAGCATTTAGGATATCAGGTCGATCTGTCCGGTTATGCTTTGCAGCCCGATTCTCCTGCCATTGATGCAGGTGTAGTAATAGAAAACAATGGAGGAAGGGACTACCTGGGAAATCCCATTAAGGGAGCTCCGGACATTGGAGCCTTTGAACTTCAGTAAAAGGATTCAGCACAAAGGGGCTGCTGCCAGGGCAGATGAATCATCTGCCGGAGCAACAGCTCCTTTTTCGTGCTTAAATATTGGAAGGATGAAATTTTTTTGTTATAATGATTTGAAGCAGAATTTACGGAAAGGAGACAGGAATTATGGAATTAAAACCAGGAATAGTCGGAAAACAAAGTGTTATGGTGACGGAGGCAATGACGGCACAGAAGCTGGGGAGCGGTGAACTGCCTGTACTGGCCACCCCCCAGATGATTGCCTTAATGGAGAATACTGCCTATAAAAGTGTGGCGGCCTATCTGGGAGAGGGTCAGGGAACAGTGGGAACCAGAATTGCCGTAAATCATCTGGCCGCAACACCTGTAGGAATGGAAGTCTCCCTGGAAAGTGAGCTGGTGGAAATAGATCGAAAAAGGCTGGTATTTACGGTAAAGGCCTATGATGCCTCCGGCTGTATCGGAGAAGGTGAGCATGAGCGTTTTATTATCGACAATCAGCGTTTTTTGGAGAAGGCAGAGGCAAAAAAGACAGGAGCATAAGGGAAGTTGAACGGCTGCTTTTTCTTGACGAAGGAAAATAAGGCGAGTATAATAGGAAACTAGCGTTAGATTGCTCTAACCTAAGGGAGTCCAAGACTTTGGATTTCCTACATACAGAAATTCTGAAGAAGAGGATGGAGGAGAAAAAGAATGAAAAAATTTACACTGGGCTTATGTAGTCTTTTGGTGACTGCAGGAATGCTTATAGGCTGCGGTAATGCCAAAGATACAGGCACTGCAGAAGCAGAAACAGCAGTTACCACAGAGGTAACAGAGCAGACAACTGAGGCAGAGGTTCAGACGGAGGCTGACCTTCAGGGAGATATTCAGGCTGATCCCACTACGGTAAATATTGTTGCGCTTAAAGGCCCTACGGCTATGGGCATGGTATATTTTATGGATCAGAATGAGCAGGGAAATACAGCGGACAATCAGTATCAGTTTTCCATTGCTGCAGCAGTGGATGAGGTTACTCCCATGCTGGTGAAGGGGGAAGTGGATATTGCTGCTGTTCCTGCCAATTTGGCTTCGGTACTCTACAATAATACGGAGGGACAGGTACAGGTAATGGCAATCAATACCCTGGGCGTACTTTATCTTATGGGAAATCAGGGAGAACTTACTGCCGTTGAAGAACTTGAAGGGAAAACTATCTATGCCAGCGGAAAAGGAGCTACCCCGGAATATGCCCTGAACTATATTTTGTCGGCAAACGGAATTGATCCGCAGACGGATGTTACCATTGAATGGAAGAGTGAGCATACGGAATGCCTTTCGGCACTTTTGGCAGATGAGGAGGGTATTGCCATGCTGCCACAGCCCTTTGTAACTACGGCACAAATGAAAAATGAAAAGATTAATGTGATCATGGATTTAACCAGGGAATGGGAAAAGCTGCAGGAAAACAGCGAAGCTCCCTCCGCACTTTTAACCGGTGTGGTAGTGGTGAGAAAGGAATTTGCTCAAAGTCATCCCGAAGCTGTAGCCGCCTTTCTTGGACATTATCAGCAGTCTGTACAGTTTGTGAACGAAAATATCACTGAGGCAGCAGAGCTGGTAGGCAAATATGAGATCGTTACCAAGGAGGTAGCCGAGAAGGCACTTCCATATTGTAACATTACTTATATCGATGGAACGCAGATGAAGGAAAAGCTATCCGGCTATCTGTCCGTTTTATTCGAACAGAATCCCAAGGCTGTGGGAGGAACACTTCCGGCTGATGATTTTTATTATCTGCCTTAAGCATCATGAAAAAAAGAGTAAAAAATCAGGATATACGTCTGTGGGCAGTGCTGATCTGGCTGCTTGTGTGGCAGCTTGTCAGCCTAGCTTTAGACAGTGATATTTTACTGGTTTCCCCCTTAAAGGTTGTGGTAAGGCTGTTTGAACTGGTGGGAGAAAGCAGCTTTTGGAAATCTATACTTTATTCTTTACAAAGAATTGCGGGAGGATTCTTTCTGGCGCTGCTTGCAGGAGGTCTGTGGGCAGCGCTTTCTGCCCGTTTCAGAGGAATAAGGCAGTTGCTTGCCCCCATGGTTTTAATCAGTAAGACGGTTCCTGTAGCCTCTTTCATTATTCTGGCTTTGGTTTGGCTATCATCACGCAACCTGGCCGTATTTATCTCTTTTCTTATGGTTTTTCCTGTGATTTATACCAATGTGTTAAATGGAATTATGGAAACGGATAAAGAACTGTTGGAAATGGCAGAGGTCTTTTCTATCCCCCGGGGAAGGAGAATCAGGTATATTTACCTGCCGCAAATTATGCCCTATTTAAGGGCCGGTTGCAGTGTGGGCTTAGGTCTTTGCTGGAAATCAGGCATTGCGGCTGAGGTCATTGGAATGCCCAAGGGTTCCGTTGGAGAAAGGCTGCAGCAGGCAAAGGTCTATCTGGACACAGCGGATTTATTTGCCTGGACATTGGTAATCGTAGTGGTGAGTATTCTTTTTGAGTGGGTAGTTCTATGGCTGTTAGAAAGAACGGCTAAGGCCTGGGAGTAGATTGAAAATTAAAAATTTTCACTTATTTATTAGAGCAGTATCGCAAGCAAGGCTTGCGATATGCAAGGGGATTAGTGTAAAAAATGGACATTGTATTAAACCAAGTAAGTAAAGCCTTTGGAGAAAAGCAAATCTTCAATCAATTTTCCATTACCTTTCCGGAGAAAGAAATTACCGGAATCATGGCCCCCTCCGGCTTTGGAAAAACCACGCTGCTTCGTATGCTGATGGGACTTTGTCCTCCGGATCATGGGAGCATTTTAGGGATTGACTGTAAAAAAAGTGCAGTTTTCCAGGAGGACAGGCTGTGTCGACAACTGACTGCCTTAACCAATATTCGTCTTACTAATCCTAAGCTGACGAATGAAGAGGTGGAAAAAGCAATGGAGGCTGTAGGCCTGGACTCCTGTGCTCACCAGCCGGTGCGGGAACTGTCAGGAGGAATGTGCCGAAGAGTAGCTATTTTACGGGCGCTGCTTAGCGAATATGAGCTTCTGTTTCTGGATGAGCCCTTTAAGGGGTTAGATGAAAAAACTAAGGAGCTGGTTATGGCGGATACTAAACGACGATGCCAGGGAAAAACAGTGATTCTGGTGACTCATGATGGGACCGAGCTGGAGGCTATGGGAGCAAAAACGGTAATACTTGGCCCAGAAGAGCAAGCTAAGTGAGAAAAAATATCCAATACACCTCTTGCCCATTAGAGAGAAGCAGTTTTAATCTATCTTTATCGCCCCACATTATTAGAAAGACAATTACGAAAGCCAGGGGTAAGGGAGCTTTTACAGAAATACGATTACTTGTCAGAGGGAATAACAGAATGTCTGCAGCAGCTAAAAAAGCGGATTTGGGAGAGTCAGTGCTTCCCTCATGAAATTGGTATTTTTCTAGGCTATCCCTTGGAGGATGTCACCGGCTTTATTGAAAACCAGGGAAAAAACTGTAAATACTGTGGATTTTGGAAGGTATACTGCAATGAAGAAGAAACAAAAAAATACTTTACCAGGCTGGAAAAATGCAACAGCATCTATTCACAGATATTCGCAGCCGGCAGGAGTCTTGTAGAGATGACAGTGGTTGCTTAAGTTCGCCTTTTTCTTTTACATACATACCATACTTTTTTCTGCCATAAATTTTTATGGCAAATACAGCAAAAGTGGCCTATATACCGGAGTGCTTGGGAATAAGGCCACTTTCGTTGTATTGGCAGAAATGGATAAGGATAGAAAGAATAATCGCAGGGATATCAGGCAGGATTGAGCTTAATTGCACCGGCAAGCCGTTTACAGATGGTGAGGGCAAGGACGATTTTGATGATATCCGGAATGATATAGGGGAATACACACCAGGACAGGGCTGTCCATACACCAATCTCTCCGCTATTTTTGGTATAAACAGTAATAAACCACAGAGTACCAAATAAGTAGCAGACCAAAAGACCAAGAAGCATGGAAAGAGCCAATACCCATTTCTTTTTTCCAAGAAAATGTTCCATAGCCCACATGACCAGTGCGGATAATAAAAAGCCGATAATGTATCCTCCGGTATTTCCCATCAGATACCCCAGACCGCCGGAAAATCCAGCAAAAACGGGAAGTCCCACGATACCTAAAAGCAGATAGATGAGAACGGCCAGACTTCCTCTTTTCCCTCCCAGGGTACCTACGGCCAAAAAGACACCAAAGGTCTGCAGGGTAAAGGGAACCATGGCAGGAATGGAAATCCATGAGCATATGGCCATGACAACGGCAAACAGAGCGATATAAACCATATCCAAGGTATTCATTTTTGTAGATGTTGACATAACTTGTTTCCTCCTTTGTTTGTATAAAAGTGTAAGCTGTTTAAAAAAGGGCTGTGATAGGCCGGATAGCTGCGACAGGCATCAGGCGGGTCTTATGCTGATTTCACCGGAAGTCAGATATTCTCTTTTTCCATCTTCATATTCCACCAGCAGGCGGCATTCCTGATCCACATCAAGGGCAAGGGCTTTTTTGCGCCGGTCAGGAAAAAGAACCTGTATTTCTTTACCGATAACCAGGCTGCGGCTTCGATAATCGTCGATGTATCCACTGTTTTGGGGAGAGGAATAATGGCTCATGAAGCGATTCAGAAACTCCGCTGCAAGACGATTTTTTCCATCCCCTTGCTCCCGGTCGAACAGGGCTGTGGCAATTTCCTTTAGCTCTTCGGGAAAACCGCCTACAGGTGGAGAAACATTGATTCCCACGCCCAAAACAGCGTATTCCAGGTAGCCGTCTTCCAACCCGAAGGAGGCTTCAGTAAGGATTCCGCAGACCTTCTTTCCGGCCACATAGATATCGTTTACCCATTTAATCAGGGCTTTCTTTTCAGAAACTGCTTCAATGGCTTCACAGGCGGCAACGGCAGCCATGGTAGTCAGCTTTACGGCCTGAGTGGAAGCATAGTGGTGGGGACGCAGCAACAGACTTAAGTAAATTCCCGTATCCGCCGGAGAATAAAAGCTGCGGCCGCTTCTTCCCCGTCCCATGGTCTGGCTTCCTGCGATAACCGTATAGCCCTCAGGGGCACCGGCGGCCGCTTTTTCACGAACTAAGGTATTGGTGGAGTCCAGAGTAGGAAATACGGTTAATTCCAAGTACCCACAGGCCGGATTCAAATATTTTTGGATACCCTGCGTGGAAAGGATGTCTGTCTCTACCGCCAGGCTGTAGCCCTTATTGCGAACCGCATGGATACGGTAGCCTTCGCCTTGCAGACCCTTTACCGCTTTCCAGACGGCGGCTCTGGAAAGGGAAAGCCTTTCGGCAATGGCCTCACCGGAAAAATAGATGCCCTTATTGTTTTCAAAAAGCTCAAGCAGTTCTTCTCTTGTTCCCATATCTTTCCCACCTTGAAGCGTTTACGCTGAGTAAATATAATTTTTCCTCTGACAGTTAAAGTAAAGCATATGGCAGATGGAATGTCAACCATAATTTTAAAATAAGTTTACAATAATAATTCCTTTTCTCACAGGGTATACTACTTCCTAATTGGCCAAGGGATAAAGGCCGATGAGGGAGACAGAGGAAGATGCAGAATTGTTTTTACGGCTGGTATTTCAAATGCCAGTCCAATACACAGACCCTGGCCATCATACCGGCTATTCATCGAAGGAAGGGAATAAGTACTTGTTCGATTCAGGTTATTAGCGATAAAGCCGTATGGGCAGCAGAGTTTGCAGGAAATGCCTTTCATCGGCAGGGAAAAACCATTGCTATCGGGAAAAACAGGTTTGGAGAAAGGGGAATTCGGCTTTCTCTAAATACACAGGAGCTATCCGTAAACGGAAAACTGGATTTTGGCCCGCTTTTACCGTTAAAGTACGATATTATGGGGCCTTTTGCCCGGCTGCCGTTTTGGGAATGCCGCCATAGCGTATGGAGCATGTACCATCCGGTCAGCGGAAGGATATGTCTGAATGGGGAAAGCTATTGCTTTCAGGATGCCTGGGGCTATTGGGAAGGGGATAGTGGACGATCCTTTCCCAGAGAATACTTTTGGACACAGTGCTGTCTGCCGAAAGGAGCAGTGATGCTGTCGGCAGCAGAAGTCTCCTTAGTGGGTATTCATTTTACGGGTATTATCGGTGTTGTGCTGTGGGAAGGAAAGGAGTACAGAGTGGCCACTTATCTTGGGGCAGCTTTAAGACAGCTACAGCCGGAAAGGATTCGTATTACTCAAGGCAGTCTGGAACTGGAGGTGGGGTTGAAGGCTGCGGATCTATGTCCCCTTAAAGCACCTGCCGATGGGGCCATGGCAAGGACAATCCATGAGAGTGTAGCCTGTCGGGTATTTTATCGATTTCGTAAAAGTGGGCGTACCATTTTTGCCCTTGAAAGTGATCGGGCATCAGTGGAATATGAATATAAGAAGGAGGGTTAAGTCTGTTCCGGGAAAAGACGCTTTATCCAGAAAGCTTCTCAAACATACTCAGTAGGGAGGATTACGCAGGAAACGAAGGAGTGGCAATTTTTTTCATTTTGTGGTAGGCTAACATCAGCTTAGTTGGGAGTAAACAGGATGAATCAGGAAGGAAGGGAAGCATGGAAAGATTAGAGGAATTGGAGCAGGAAAGCTACGCCGCAGCCGGTGAAATCATGGATAAGGCAAAGCTGAAGCCGGGACAACTGTTCGTTGTGGGTTGTTCCACCAGTGAAATCATTGGGGAACGGATAGGAACCACCTCCAGTCCCCAAACGGCAAAGGCGGTTTTTGCCGGGATATATCGAGCGGCAAGAGAAAGGAAGGTCTATCTGGCAGCACAATGCTGTGAGCATTTGAACCGGGCACTGGTTTTAGAAAGTGAGGCAGCAGAGAAGTACGGCTATGAGGAGGTAAATGTGGTTCCCCAGCCCAAAGCAGGCGGCTCCTTTGCCACCCAGGCCTATCATAGCTTTTTGCAGCCGGTGGTGGTGGAGCATATTAATGCCCATGCGGGTATGGATATCGGAGATACTTTAATTGGAATGCACCTAAGGGATGTGGCAGTTCCGGTAAGAATCGGTTATAAGCAGATTGGTGAGGCCCACCTGGTCTGTGCCCGTACCAGAGCCAAATTTATCGGAGGCAGCAGGGCCGTATACGAGGAAGAAAAGCAGTAGGAAAATCAGCATGACGTTACAGCAGTTAAAATATAGTATTACCGTAGCGGAAACGGGAAGCATTTCAGAGGCGGCCAGACGGCTGTTTATTTCCCAGCCCAGTCTTACCAGTGCCATACAGGAACTGGAAAAGGAAATGGGGATAAGAATATTCAACCGGACCAATAAAGGGGTTATTGTCTCCCATGAGGGAGATGTCTTTCTTTCCTATGCCAGACAGGTATTGGAGCAGGTAGGGCTTTTGGAGGAAAGGTTTTTAACGGCAAAAGAGAGAAGACCCCATTTTAGCGTTTCCTGTCAGCACTATTCGTTTGCAGTCAATGCCTTTGTGGATGTGATTCAAGAATTCGATGCCAGGCAGTATGATTTTACCCTGCGGGAAACCCAGACCTATGAGATTATCGAAGATGTTACCCGCTTGAAAAGCGAAATCGGAATCTTGTATGTGTCTTCCAAAAATGAAGAAGTTATCCTAAAGCTGATTAAGCAAAACGGTTTGCAGTTTCAGGAGCTGTTTGAGGCTAAGCCCCACGTATTTATCAGCCTTAAGCATCCTTTGGCAAAGAGGAAGGCACTTACACTTAAGGAGCTGGAGGATTATCCTTATTTATCCTTTGAACAGGGGGAATACAATTCCTTTTATTTTGCCGAGGAAATCCTAAGCACCCTGGATCGGAGGAAGAACATAAAGGTAAGAGATAGAGCCACTCTGTTTAATCTGGTGATAGGGCTGAATGGTTATACCGTCAGCTCCGGTGTTATCAGCAGACAGTTAAATGGAGAGAATATCATTGCCAGGCCTCTTTTAGTGGAGGAGTACATGAAAATCGGAACCATTACCCAAAAGAATATGCCTCTCAGTCGTTACGGAAGGGCTTATATGGAGGCCCTGGGACGCCACTGCCGACTGGAGGAAGCATGGGACTGGAGGGAAAAGAAATAGGGATTTTTCCTTAGAAAGAACTTTTTTCACAGAGGCTTTCCATAGATTTAACCTATGGCAAACCTCTGTTTTTTTGTATTTTTCATTTTTAGAAAAGACCGATATACTGTTTTCTATCCTATTAAAAAACAGCTTGTTTTGTTTACCTTTCCCAAAGGAAGGTTGCGAAACACAGGAAGAAAGCAGGAGGTTAATATGCAAAGTGCGGTAGTGGGTTTTCCGCGAATCGGGAAGCTAAGGGAACTGAAATTTGCCTCAGAAAAATATTTTCGAGGAGAGATTTCCGGGCAGGAATTAAAGCAGGTTGGAAAGGAAATCCGAAAAGAAAGCTGGAAGTGGCAGAAGGAGCAGGGAATTTCCTTTATCTCCTCTAATGACTTCTCCTTTTATGACGGAGTTTTGGACATGGCTCTTTTGCTGGGAGCAATACCTTCCGACTATAAAAAGCTGAAGCTTAATGAGCTGGATACGCTGTTTGCCATGGCAAGAGGCTATCAGAAACGTGCGGGGGATGTACCGGCTCTGGCCATGAAGAAATGGTTCAATACCAATTACCATTATCTGGTGCCTGAATTGGGTAAGGAGACAAAATTAACTCTTTCAGGAACGAAGCCTTTTGAAGAATATGAAGAAGCCAAAGAGCAAGGAGTGGAAACGAAGCCGGTACTGCTTGGGCCCTTCACGTTTTTAAGCCTGGCCAGATATGGTAAGGGAGCAAAGGCCCGGGATTTTGTAACCGATCTCATTAGAGCTTATCAGGAAATATTTCATCAATTTTCCTCTAGGGGCGTACAGTGGGTACAGCTTGATGAGCCGGCTTTGGTGAAGGATTTAACGGCAGATGAGCTAAAGCTTTTTGAAGGCCTGTATCAGCAGCTTACGGAAAAGAAGGAAAGGTTGAAGCTTCTTTTACAGACCTATTTCGGCGATGTAAGGGATTGCTATGACAGCCTTATTCAGCTTAAGGTAGACGGAATCGGTCTGGATTTTTTGGAGGGAAGAAAAAATCTGGAGCTGGTGACGAAAAAGGGCTTTCCCCAGGATAAGCTTTTGTTTGCAGGACTGGTGAATGGAAAAAACATCTGGAAAAGTGACTATGAGAAGGTCCTCGGCACCTTAAAGGAAATTCAAGGCCATGCCGGGCAGGTTGTGCTGTCCACTTCCTGTTCTTTGCTTCACGTGCCCTATACGCTGGAAAATGAGAGTAAGCTTACGGAAGAAATTAAAGCCCATTTTTCCTTTGCCAGAGAAAAGCTGGAGGAATTAAAGGAGCTGGCCTTTCTTACCGAATGTGAAGATTATACGCAGGAAAAGGAATACTTAGCTAATCAGAGACTGGTAAAGGCAAAACGCTGTTTCCAAAATGAACAGGTGCGGGTAGCGGTAGAAGGACTGACCGAAAAGATGCTTACCAGAGTACCGGATAGGGCAGAACGGGAAAAGATTCAGAGAGAAGAATTTCAGCTACCTCTGTTTCCTACCACCACTATCGGATCCTTTCCGCAGACAAAGGAGGTAAAAAAGAACAGAAGCCTCTATAAGAAGGGGGAAATCGATAAAGCGGCCTATGATAAGCAGGTATATGCCTTTATTGCAGAGTGCATCAGTAAACAGGAGGAAATGGGTCTGGACGTACTGGTACATGGTGAATATGAGCGAAACGATATGGTGGAATTTTTTGGGGAAAATCTGGAGGGCTATGTGTTTACCCAGAAAGCATGGGTCCAGTCCTATGGAACCCGCTGTGTAAAGCCGCCCATTATCTTTGGGGATGTGAAAAGAAGCTGCCCCATAACGGTGGACTACTCCGTCTTTGCTCAGAGCCGAACCAAAAAGCCGGTAAAGGGAATGCTGACCGGGCCGGTGACCATCCTGAACTGGTCCTTTCCCAGAGAAGATATTTCTTTAAAGGAGATGGCCTTCCAGATTGGAATTGCTATTCGGGAGGAAGTGCTGGATTTAGAAAAGGCAGGCATACGAATCATTCAGATTGACGAGGCGGCATTAAAGGAAAAGCTGCCCATTAGAAAAAGTGACTGGTATAGCGAATATCTGGATTGGGCTATTCCCGCCTTTCGCCTCTGTCACAGTGGAGTAAGGCCCACAACGCAGATTCATACCCATATGTGCTACAGTGAGTTTAATGAAATTATTAAGGATATCGACCATATGGATGCAGACGTTATTTCCTTTGAGGCCTCCCGGTCCAAGCTGACCCTTCTGGATGCCATTCGTGACAGCGGCTTTGAAACCCAGGTAGGCCCCGGTGTTTATGATATCCATTCGCCCAGAATTCCCTCTTTGAAAGAAATGAAAGGGACGCTGGATCAAATGCTGAAAAAGGTAAAGCCGGATAAACTGTGGGTCAATCCTGACTGTGGGCTGAAAACCAGAGGAATGGAGGAAACCCTTCCCAGTCTTCGGAATATGGTGGAGGCAGCAAGGCTGGTGAGAGAGGAAGCGGTTAGGGGAAAATAGAAGGAAACGCTTTTCATAAAAAACGGGAACGCTGATAAAATCAGTGTTCCCATTTTTTAAATCGGAATGACAGGACTTGAACCTGCGGCCTCTACTTCCCTAAAGTAGCGCTCTACCACCTGAGCCACATCCCGATTGCTTGACAGCTATTAAAGTATATTATAGCATTTAGAGTTTGTCAACTATATTTTTATTTTTTTAAGAACTTTGAATTCGTAGAGAAGATTTCCAATAGACATCAGAAAGATTGCCAGTTATACTAACACCATATTGGTGCTGTTTGGGGCAAAAGGTATTTCACCCTCTCTGATACCGGATTGACAAAGAATGATAAGGATAAAGAAAACAAGGAGTAAAGGAATGCTGAATCAATTTTCTAGAACAGAGTTACTGTTAGGCAAGGAGGCGATGGAGATCCTTCAAAAATCCCGGGTGGCCGTATTCGGTGTAGGAGGCGTGGGAGGCTATGCCGTAGAGGCCTTGGTCAGAAGCGGAGTGGGTGCCATTGATCTGATCGATGATGACAAGGTATGTCTGACTAATTTAAACCGCCAGATCATTGCCACCAGAAAAACTGTGGGTAAGGATAAGGTAGAGGTGATGAAGGAGAGGATTCTGGAGATAAATCCTGAGACTGCAGTGAAAACCTACAAATGCTTCTTCCTGCCGGAAAATGCGAATCAGTTTCCCTTTGAAGAATTTGATTATATCATTGATGCTGTGGATACGGTGACGGCAAAAATTGAACTGGTGATGAAGGCGGAGGAAAATCAGATTCCTATTATTAGCTGTATGGGCGCAGGAAACAAGTTAGACGGCAGTCGGTTTATGGTGGCTGATCTGTATAAGACGAAGGTATGCCCTCTGGCCAAGGTTATGCGCCGGGAGTTGAAAAAAAGGGGAATAAAGAAGCTCAAGGTGGTATACTCAGAGGAGCAGCCCATGAGACCTCTTGAGGATATGGCTGTAAGCTGCAAAACCCATTGTGTCTGTCCTCCGGGGGCAGAGCGTAAGTGCACCCAGAGAAGGGCTATACCCGGAAGCACTGCATTTGTACCGGCGATTGCCGGACTTTTGGCCGCAGGAGAGGCAGTACAGGATTTGGTAAAATAGAGAAAAGCAGTGCGGGAACAGGGATAGGGAAAGCAGTTAAAGCAGTTGATTATAGGATTTGTTAATTTTGCCTATGGATTTTTGTGAATAATTCCGTAGTCGGGGGAATTGAAAATTCAGTATCAATTGGATATAATTAGTCATAATTAGAATATATTATTGGTCATGTAATATATTTTAAAGAGAAATTGAGCAACAGGGTTACAAAAGAAGGTAATGAGAATCAAAATGGAGGATGAAATGAAAAGAGAGATTAAAAAAGTACTGGTTGCCAATCGAGGGGAAATTGCTGTCCGAATCTTAAGAGCGTGTCATGATTTGGATATCAATACGGTAGCAATCTATTCCAAGGAAGATATCTTAAGTGGATTTCGTACTAAGGCTGATGAGTCTTATATGATTGGTGAAACTTTGTCTCCTCTGGGGGCTTATCTGGCTATTGATGAAATTGTGGCAATGGCCAAAAAGCGCGGAGTGGATGCTATTCATCCCGGCTATGGTTTCCTGTCTGAGAATGCAGATTTTGCAAGAGCCTGTGAGAGAGAAGGAATTATCTTTATCGGTCCCTCCTCCGATGTATTGGGAAAAATGGGAGATAAATTAAGCGCAAAGGAGCTGGCAGACCGTTGCGGTGTTCCCACCATTCCCGGAAGTACTGATCCCTTAAAGAATGCAGAGGATGCAGTAAAAAGAGCTAACAGCTATGGCTATCCTGTTATTTTAAAAGCGGCAGCAGGCGGCGGCGGACGAGGCATGAGAGCCTGCTACAATGATGCAGAAGTGGCCCAGGCCTTTGAACTGGTAAGTGAAGAAGCCAGAAAGTCTTTCGGAAACGATGCCATTTTTATGGAAAAATTCCTGGTAGAGCCGAAGCATATCGAAGTGCAGATTCTGGCAGACGAATATGGCAATATTGTACATTTATATGAGCGTGACTGCTCCCTGCAGAGACGTTACCAGAAGGTAATTGAATATACACCGGCTTTCTCCCTGCCTGAGGAGGTACTTGAGAAAATCAGAAATGAAGCGGTTAAAATCGCCAGGGAGGTGGGATACACCAGTGTAGGTACGGTGGAATTTTTGGTGGATAAGGATATGAACCATTACTTTATCGAGATGAATCCTCGTATTCAGGTAGAGCACACCGTAACGGAGGTAGTAACCGGTATTGATCTGGTAAGAGCACAGATTCTGGTAGCGGCAGGCGAACCCTTAAGCCATCCGGTTATCGGCGTAACCTGCCAGGAGGATATAAAGACCAGAGGCTTTGCTCTGCAGTGTCGTGTGACCACAGAAGACCCGGAAAATAATTTCGCACCGGATACCGGTAAGATTACGGCTTATCGAAGTGGCGGCGGTAACGGTGTTCGTCTGGATGGTGGTAACATCTATACCGGAGCAGTGATTTCTCCTTACTATGATAGTTTATTGGTAAAAATCACCACCTACGATTCCACCTTCCAAGGAGTGGTTCGTAAGGCCCGCAGATCGTTGACGGAAATGCGTGTGCGTGGGGTGAAGACCAATATTGCCTTCTTAGGGAAAATTTTACAGAACCCGGTCTTTTTAGAGGGACGCTGTCATACTAAATTTATTGATGAAACCCCTGAACTCTTCCAGTTGGATGATTCTAAGGACAGAGCAAATAAGATTTTGAAATACATCGGTAATATCGTGGTTAATGATCCTACTGCGGGAGCAAAAATGTACGATACCCCCAGGTTTGTGCCTTTGGAGGATGCACCTCCCACACCGGGCCTGAAGCAGCTTTTGGATGAAAAAGGCCCTGAGGCAGTGGCAAAGCATATTTTGAGTGAGAAGAAGCTGTTCATTACCGATACCACCATGAGAGACGCTCATCAGTCCCTTCTGGCTACTCGTGTGAGAACCAGAGATATGGTGAAGGGCAGCGAGGCCATGGCACAGATTCTGTATCCCTGCTTCTCTTTGGAAATGTGGGGAGGAGCAACCTTCGACGTAGCTTATCGCTTCCTCCATGAAGATCCCTGGGAGAGACTGGATTGGCTGAGAAGGAATATTCCCAACATTCCCTTCCAGATGCTGTTAAGAGGAGCAAACGCTGTAGGCTATTCCAACTATCCGGATAACGTGATCCGGGAATTTGTTCGGGAAGCAGCTAAGGGCGGTATCGATATCTTCCGTGTATTCGACTCCTTAAACTGGATTCCGGGTATGGAAATTGCATTGGATGAGGTAAGAAACTGTGGTAAGCTGGCAGAAGCAGCGATGTGCTACACCGGAGATATCATGGACCCCAAGAGGGACAAATATACACTGAACTACTATGTCAATATGGCAAAGGAGCTGGAGAAGCGTGGTGCCAATACTATCGCCATTAAGGATATGTCCGGTCTCTTAAAGCCTTATGCGGCGGCAAAGCTGGTAAAAGCATTGAAGGAGGAGGTTGGCTGTCCGATTCATCTGCATACTCACGATACCAGTGGAAATGCGGTAGCTACCTATCTGATGGCGGCAGAGGCAGGAGTGGATATTGTGGACTGTGCAATTTCCAGTATGTCTTCCCTCACCAGTCAGCCCTCTATCAACTCCGTACAGACTGCCCTGGCAGGAACCGAAAGGGATCCGGGCTTTGCCATCACCAAGCTGGAGAGATTAAGCGAGTACTGGGAAGATGTGCGTAAGCGTTATGATGTATTTGAGTCGGATTTGAAAGCTCCGCTTACCGATATTTACCGTTATGAAATTCCCGGAGGACAGTATTCCAATCTTCGGCCGCAGGTGGAGAGTCTGGGACTGGGTCATCGTTTTGATGAAGTACGTGAGATGTTCTGTACCGTAAACCAGATGTTAGGAGATATTGTAAAGGTTACTCCTTCCTCTAAGATGGTGGGGGATATGGCTATCTTTATGGTGCAGAATGACCTGACTCCGGAGAATATTGTGGAGCGTGGTGCAGCCCTGGCATTCCCCGATTCTGTGGTAAGCTACTTTGAGGGAATGATGGGTCAGCCTGCATGGGGCTTCCCTAAAGATTTGCAAAAGGTAGTGTTAAAGGGTAAAGAGCCCATTACCTGCCGGCCCGGAGAACTGCTGCCTCCTGCTGACTTTGAAGCGGCAAGAGAGCATCTCAAGAAGTTTGTGGAAGAACCTACCAACAGAGACGTTTTAAGCTATATTCTCTATCCTAAGGTAGTGGAAGACTATTTTAAGAAGAGAGAAGAGTACGGTTATATCGTGCGTCTGGGAAGCCATGTATTCTTCCACGGTTTGGCTGTAGGAGAAACCAATAAGGTTAACATTGAAGATGGTAAAACTTTGGTGATTAAATATATTGGTAAGGGAGAAGCGGATGAAGAAGGTATGCGTACCGTCAGCTTCGAGTTAAACGGTATCCGCCGCGACGTTAAGGTGCTGGATAAGTCCTTAAGTGGAACCGTTGTCTTTGCCCGTATGGCAGATCCTGATGTGGAAGGAGAGGTAGGAACTTCCATTCCCGGCTCCGTAAGTAAGGTTAATGTGAAGGTGGGAGATACGGTAGAGGTGAACCAGGTTTTGGCGGTTATAGAGGCCATGAAGATGGAAACCAGCGTAGTTGCTCCTATTGCCGGAAAGATTAAGGAGGTTTTGATCAATCCCGGACAGTCGGTTAAATCCGGAGAGCTGCTGGTAGTCGTAGAGCCGGTATAACAGGTGAAGAATCCCTTCGGTTTGTGACTGAAGCAATCTTTGATAGTCAGTACATTGGAAATTTATTGACATAATTGGTGCAGCTTCGTATAATAATATTACAGGGTAGAGATACCCGCAAAATAGTGTCCGCTCCCTGATATGCGGCTGATAAGTGGTCAGGACTACAAATAGCACCCGCTCCCCGATATGCGGCTTACAAATGTTCGGGATCAAAATGTTTGGGGAAATCGGTTAATGCCGATTTCCCCTTTATTTGAATAGGAGGTATATCTATGCCAGATGCTCAGTTTTATTTCCTGTCAGACCAGTATTATCGGGATTTTCCCGATGATAAGCTGATGAAAAACAAGGATATAATCGATGGACAGCCCCATAGGCGACCTTGCTTTTTTGCTTTTACAGATTCTAAAATTCCTGCTATTTATTGGATCGTTCCCATCTCATCCCAGTATGAGAAATTTAAGAGGATCGAACAGGAGAAAATCAAAAAATACGGAAATTGCAATACTATTCGTTTTGGAACGGTGCTGGGAAGAAACACTGCCTTTTTAATTCAGAATATGTGCCCGGCTACGGCTAAATATCTTACACCCTACATAGATAAGAATAATCAGCCGATTCGAATCGATGACCGTGTGGCTGCAGATGTAATAAAAAATGCCAAGGAGGTCTTGGCTATGGCAAAGCGTGGAACCAAAGTAATTTTCCCGGATGTATTCAGCATATATCATAGTCTAGAGCAACAGCTCTCACTGGGGTAGAGCCCATCATTTGAGTCTTCTGCTGAAAAGTAAACCGTTATACTAGCTTTTAAAACTGCAGCTTGTGAAGAAATTATATACTCATTGCCCCGGAAGCGCTGTGGAAAACAGATAGAGGGAAGCAGGGGCAGATGCGATTTTCACCAGTCACATCTGCCCCTGTTTCCATATAGACAGCTCCTGCAATAAAACCTGCTATAAACCACCAGAGAAAAAAGGAAATTAAATTCTCGTTGTCCGCAAAAGGAAAGTGTGATATAATGAAGTTAGTTAAAACTAACTAAGAAGGGAGCATTGTGTATGTCTTTTTTTCAAAATACTTGTAAGCCCGAAGGGATTGGCGGCAAAATTATGGTTAATATGATGAATACCGGACATTCATCCATGGCTGAATGGGGGTTTACGCATATAGAAATTAGAAATAATTACATATGTCTGGATATTGGGTGTGGTGGTGGAGCAAATGTAAAAAAGCTATTAGCAAAAACTCCATACGGCAAAGTGGCTGGTATTGATTATTCAGAAATTAGTGTAATAAAATCCCAAAAAATCAATAAGGCAGAAATAGAAAATAAGCGTTGCGAAATCTTGCAGGGTAATGTAATGAAACTTCCTTTCGGAAATGAAACTTTTGATATAATTACTGCGTTTGAAACGATATATTTTTGGCCTGATATTAATGAGGCATTTAAGCAAGTATATCGAGTTTTGAAAGGCAACGGAACTTTTATGATTTGCAACGAATCAAATGGTGAAAATTCCAAAGAAGAAAAGTGGACTAAGATTATACAGGGAATGAAAATATACAATTCTGAACAAGTAAAAAAATCTTTAGAGGGTGCTGGTTTTACAGACATAAAAATACACAAAAATAAAAAAGGTTGGCTCTGCGTAGTTTGTAAAAAAGACAAGATGTAAATTACTATTGTCTTTGCTGATGGGCAATCAAGGCGGGAAAGCCCTAAAATGGCTTCCAAAGCAGGAAACCATTTCTGATTTCCTGCTCTGAGATTCATTAAAATATAGCTTATTGTCAATTTACCAAAAGCAAACTATTAGTAGTTTAGATTGTGGTCTGCATCCATGTATCCTTTTACTGTTCCAGTCTTAGAGCATCTGGCATCAACCCAGCAATAATTATCTTGGATTACCAATCCTACACCCTGAATCTCTAAGCCATAATGGAAGTTGGCAGATGATTTTACTTGTGCATAATAAACACCATCAACCGTAACATTGCTCTCTTTTGAATCTTCAAAATCACTTACCTGCCAAATACTTAGGAAGCCTCTTTGATAAGAGCCATCGCTGTAATTAACCGATACTGACGAACCATCATAAGTAAACTGTGCTTCCTGCGTAATTCTGTATAACTCTTGTCCTAATACCAAAGCATAAACTGCATGATAATATTTATTGATTGGCGATGTACTTCTGACAGAATATGCAGAAGCTGTATTATCTACTGCACCCTTAGCTATCCTTTCGGGTGTAGCTTCTACATCTTCTACGCCATTAACATAAATCATTATACCTTCAAGAATTACCGTGTTTTCATTTCCTAAATCAATTATTTTTGTTTCTTCTGAGTGTAACAATTCGGTAGTATTATATTGTTTTCCATATTCTGAGATAAATGTTTGCACTTTATCTGGCAATGTGTCTGCTGTGTTACCATATGTTGTTGACTTTAAAAAACTTTCAAAGTCCGCAGCATATTGCTCAAAAGACACAGGAGCTTTTTCTGCAGCAAAGGCTGTCGTTCCCATACTAACCAACATTGCAAGTGATAATAAGAATGACAAGATTTTTTTCATAGCATTTCCTTTCCCAATACGTCGTTTACTTGGCAACACTCAATAGCATTATTAGAAATGTAATGATAATTATGGAAATTAAAACAGTTTTAACAATGCTCCATGTACGCCGGTTTCTTAGTGTCCTTTCTGAAAGCTGAGAGTTGATTCGTGATAATTGCTCTGCTATTGCATTTTTATCGCTCACACTTTCCTCGCTTTCATTGGTTCCTCCCAAAAGAGTAGCCACCGGGATTTCTAGTATTTCTGATAACCTTATTAGAAGTTGAGCATCTGGCACAGAAAGACCCTTTTCCCATTTGGATATTGTTTGACGTACAATATTCAACTTTGCAGCAAGTTCTTCTTGAGAGAATCCTTTTTCCTTACGCAATCTTTTGAGATTCTCGTTAAATATGATATATTCACCTCCTTGCTCACATCTTGCTCACATCATAGAACTATTATAGCCGTTGCGGCAAGCAATGCAAGTTAACATTTGAGGGTTTTTACTATAAAATTCGGTTTTGAGATCTACAAATTCGGAAAAAGGGGTAGCTGGCGCAAGCCAGCGCAGGGGTGTAGCTTCCCCTGTGATGATTGAATATCATCTGCTCCCTGCAAGGGGCTTCCGGCAGGACGCAACGTACTACCTTTCAGGTGGTATATAGTTGCGCCCTCTTTCAGAGAGGGAATCCCCGGCTTGTCACTCTGGAAGCAATCTTCGTCGTATCCGGCGTGCTGTCCTTATCCTGATTCCGGCGTTTCCGCAAGCACCCGTTCCACGATTTCCCGTGTGCTGTCCTGATGAAACAGCAGCTTCAAAATCAGCTTGATCTGTTCCTCTGTCACAAGCTCCGGGTGGGGCAGGTAGCGTTCAAATTTTGAGGGTAGCCGGGATGAAAAGCTGGTTGTCCTTTACTGCAAGTAGCTTGGTATCAACTATAAAAATCTGTCAGACGAAGAATTTCGCTGGCTGATTCGGATTCTCAAAAAATCAAAGAAAATGGGAACGCCTATCAGCCAGAGGAAAATAATATTACCTAATGAAAGAAGATTTATAACTTTTCTAATCTTTAATTTAAGCAGTATCAGAAACCCTTTAGTATACTTATCAGGTTTAGACACGGTGGGCTTATTGAAAAACTATGCTTACTGGTATTGAGTGAATTCATTCTTATTTTAAGGTAAGCTTACATGGTTCAAAATTTTTTAAAAGCACTAAACTTCCTTTTACATCTTTGGAAGATATATCCATACTGATGTGCTTTCCCTCTTTGCTCATATTAGCAATCATATTCGTTGTCATACCAGCGGCAAGCCTTGAGCAATCCTATCAGTCCCTCTATGGGACAAGGTGTGACCCATAATAATTAAGGCATATAACAAACCTTATTTGCTGCTTCTTCATGTTAGTTATTGGGAAAACAGAGAAGAACGGTTCCTCTCCCGATACTCTCTGGGGGACATTCCGTATTCCTTTTTAAAGGCTCTGTAGAAGCTGGAGTAGTCGTGAAAGCCATAGCGAAGAAAGGTCTGGCTTATGCCCGGCTCACTTAACAGTGCGTTGCGGCAAAGCTCAAGCCTTTTTTTCAGAATGAACCGATGTACAGGCAGACCCAGTTGCTTTTTGAACAGATGGGCAATATGGTACTTGTTTACGAAAAATATTTCTGAAAGACGATCCAGTGAAAGGTCTTCTTCCAGATGGTTCTTGATATAAATCAACAGATTTTCAAATAGGGTAGGAGTCCCTGTCGGCAGATAGGGAACATTATGCTCATAGGCCATACAGTTCAAATGAAGAAGCAGATCGTTGATGGCGAGAGAAATCCTGGAGTCCCGGCCAAAGCGGTCGGAGTGAATATCCCCTAAGAGCTGAAAGATTTTTGCCTGAATCAGATTCATGCTGATGGTGTCATTGTGGTAGATGTACTGTTCTTTCGACAATGCACGGGAAACCATATATTCATAATCAACAGACAGGAGAACAAGCTGCTGAAAAAAATCTTTGCTGATCCAGAGCACAAAACGGCGATAAGGCGTCTGTGGAGCACTGTTTTCTATCCAGTGGGAGATTCCCGGGGGAATAACGATAACGTCGCCGGTAATCAAATCAAAAGAGTGTTGGTGAATGTGCATGGTGGTATTGCCGGACAGGAAAAGATAAAACTCATAATAATCATGGGTATGAGGTTTCACACCGGCCAGATTGGAATCGTCATAATAGAAGATTTCAAAATCCTTCGACAGCATATATTGTCTTGGAGTAAAGGTGGTTTTTAAATGATTTTTCATAAAGTCCTCTCCTTCAGTAGTGGATTTAGAGTAACACAAAACCGCAACTTTTGCAATGAGGTTCACAAGGAATCCAATGGTATTCAAAAAGGGCAAAGACTATAATTTTTGTATAGTCAAAAGAGATAGCTAACCAAAAGGAGAGGAGTGGGTAAGAGTATGGAAATGACGCTGAGATGGTATGGTCGAAAGGCGGATACCGTAACCTTAAAGCAAATCAGACAGATTCCGGGGGTTAAAGGGGTAATCACCACCCTGTATGATACGAAGCCCGGAGAGGTGTGGAGCAGAGAGAGAATCCATGCCATGAAGGAAGAGGTGGAGGCAGCAGGACTCCATATTGCAGGAATTGAAAGTGTAAATATTCATGATGCCATCAAGACCGGTGTACCTGAGCGGGAAGAGTACATAGCCAATTATATCGAGACTCTCCGAAATCTGGGTGAAGAGGATATTCATCTGGTCTGCTACAACTTCATGCCTGTCTTTGACTGGACCCGCACAGAGCTGGCCAGGGAGCGGGAGGACGGCTCCACGGTTCTGGCCTATACTCAGGAAGCGGTGGATGCCCTGGACCCGGAGAAAATGTTTGATTCCATTGCGGGGGATATGAATGGTACAGTTATGCCCGGCTGGGAGCCGGAGCGTATGGTGAAGGTAAAAGAGCTTTTTGAAATGTATAAGGGTGTGGATGACGAAAAGCTGTTTGAAAATCTGAAGTATTTTCTGGAAAAAATCATGCCCGTATGTGACGAATATAATATCAATATGGCCATCCACCCTGATGATCCGGCCTGGAGCGTATTTGGTCTTCCACGAATCATCACCAATAAGGAAAATATTTTAAGGATGATAAGGATGGTGGACAATCCGCATAATGGGGTAACCTTCTGTTCCGGTTCCTATGGTACCAATCTGAATAATGATTTACCTGACATGATCCGTTCCTTGAAGGGAAGAATCCATTTTGCTCATGTGCGAAATCTGAAATTCATCACCCCTACCAACTTTGAGGAGGCAGCCCACCTTTCTTCAGACGGCAACTTCGATATGTATGAGATCATGAAGGCATTGTATGATATTGGCTTTTCCGGCCCCATTCGCCCTGATCATGGAAGGATGATTTGGGATGAGGTAGCCATGCCCGGCTATGGGCTTTATGATCGAGCCTTGGGAGCCACCTACTTAAATGGGCTTTGGGAGGCCATTGATAAGAGCCAAAAAGAGAACGGGAAAGCATAGATCAAGGCTGTAAAGCAGCAGGATGGGGGATAAGGATGCAATTAAATAAAAACGGATTGAAAGAAAAAAGTATTTGGAAGGAGAAGGGATATCAGCTCCCTGAATACGACAGGGAGGCTGTTGCTGAGGCAACCAGAGCTAACCCTTTTTGGATTCATTTTGGTGCAGGAAATATTTTTCGTGCATTTCAGGCCAATGTAGTACAAAGACTGCTGAATGAGGGAGTCCTGGACAGAGGTCTGATTGTGGCGGAGGGCTTCGATGATGAAATTATTGAGAAGATGAACCTTCCCCATGATAATTATCACTTGCTGGTTACCTTAAAGGCTGATGGGAGCATGAAAAAAACGGTTATAGGCAGTGTAATGGAGTCCTGCATACTGGATTCTGAGAGAAAAGAGGAATACGAGAGGCTAAAAGAAATCTTTTCCAAAGATTCTTTACAGTTGGCTACCTTTACTATTACGGAAAAGGGGTATAGTCTGACCGACGGTAAAGGAGAACTATTGGAAATGGTAAAGGAGGACTTTGTATCAGGACCGGACAGGCCAGACAGCTATATCGGTAAGGTGGTTTCTCTTTTATATAGCCGTTATCAGGCAGGAGCAAGGCCTATCGCAATGGTGAGCATGGATAATTGCTCCCATAATGGGGACAGACTTAGGAAGGCTGTAACAGCCTACGGCAGAGAGTGGGTAAAGCGGAGACTGGTGAACGAAGAATTTATGGCTTACCTTGAGGACGAAGCAAGGGTCAGCTTTCCCTGGACCATGATTGATAAAATAACACCCAGGCCGGATGCTTCTGTAGAAGCGATTTTAAAGGAAGATGGCCTGGAGGGTCTGGAGCCCATAATTACATCCAAACATACCTATGTAGCCCCTTTCGTTAATGCTGAGGAGTGTGAATATCTGGTGATTGAGGATAAGTTTCCAAACGGAAGACCTGCCTTGGAGAGAGGGGGATTCTTGTTCACGGAGAGGGAAACCGTTGACAAGGTAGAAAAGATGAAGGTCTGTACCTGCCTTAATCCGCTTCATACCACGCTGGCCATATTTGGTTGTCTCTTAGGCTACGAAAAAATTTCCGAGGAGATGAAAGACCCTCAGTTAAAGCGTCTGGTAGAGATCATTGGATATGAAGAGGGGCTACCGGTGGTGGTAAACCCCGGTATCTTAGACCCGAAGGATTTTATTGATACGGTGTTGAGGTTACGGATTCCCAATCCTTTTATGCCGGATACACCCCAGAGAATTGCCACAGACACGTCCCAGAAGCTGGCTGTCCGTTTTGGAGAAACCATTAAAGCCTACCGGAAATCCCCCAGCCTGAGCATGGATGCCCTGAATCGGATTCCCCTCGTCTTTGCAGGCTGGCTCAGATATTTGATGGCTGTGGACGATGAGGGAAAGACATTTACCCTAAGTCCCGATCCACTTTTAGATACGGTGTGCCCATATGTGGCAGGGATCAGATTAGGGGACAGCGTGGGTGCAGAAGAGAAGATAAAGCCTATTTTGGAAAATGAGGAGATTTTTGGTGTGAATCTGTATGAATCAGGAATGGCAGGGAAGGTGACTGAATACTTCAAAGAGCTGATTGCAGGAAAGGGAGCCGTTAGAGAAACGCTGAAAAAGGCTGTAGGGTAAGAGGAAAAACCCTGAAATGGAGGGAAATATGAACAAGGTATTGGAAGAAATAGGAAGAATTGGAATTATTCCAGTGGTGGTTCTTGAAGAAGCTGAGGCCGCAGTTCCTTTGGCAGAAGCACTCTGTAAGGGCGGCCTTGCCTGTGCAGAGGTAACCTTTCGGACAAAAGCAGCAAAGGAAGTGATTAAACGGATGAGTGAAGCATTTCCCGGGATGCTGGTGGGGGCAGGAACGGTGCTTAACATTGAGCAGGTCGAACAGGCTATGGAGGCAGGAGCTAAATTCATCGTCAGTCCCGGACTCAATCCCAGAGTGGTTACCTATTGCCTGGATAAAGAGATACCGGTAGTTCCCGGCTGTATGACCCCCAGTGAGATTGAGCAGGCTCTGGAGCTGGGGCTTGAAGTGGTGAAGTTTTTTCCGGCAGAGCCGGCAGGAGGGCTGTCCATGATCAAGGCTCTGGCAGCCCCCTATACGGGACTGAAATTTATGCCCACTGGGGGTATTGATGTCATCAAGGCAAGAGATTATCTTGCGGATAGCAAAGTTTTAGCCTGTGGAGGAAGCTGGATGGTGAAAGCAGAGATGGTTAAAAAGAAGGAGTTCGAAAGGATTACCAGATTGACCGGAGAAGCGGCTGAGCTGGTAAAAGAATATCGGATGAGTGAGTAGGGCAGTGGCTGATGCACAAAGTCCCTGTGATTAAAATGCTGCTATAGCAGCAGAATGAGAGGAAAAATGAAGAAAAAAGTAGTTACTTTTGGGGAATTAATGCTGAGACTGGCACCGGAAGGCTATTACCGTTTTGTGCAGGCAGAAAGATTTGGAGCAACCTTTGGAGGAGGGGAAGCCAATGTAGCAGTAGCCTTATCCAATTTTGGCTTTGACGCAGTATTCGTTACCCGTCTGCCATCCCATGAGATTGGCCAGGCAGCCGTCAATTCCCTGCGTAAATATGGGGTGGATACCTCGAAAATCATCAGAGGAGGAGAACGGGTAGGAATCTACTATCTGGAGAAAGGAGCTTCACAGCGCCCCTCCAAGGTTATTTATGACCGAACAGGCAGTGCCATTGCCACAGCCGACAGGACAGAGTTTAACTGGAAAGAGATTTTTGAAGGAGTGGAGTGGTTTCATTTTACGGGAATTACGCCTGCCCTGAATGATGAAGTGGCAGCTATCTGTCTGGATGCCTGTAAAGCAGCAAAGGAAGCGGGAGTAAAGATTTCCTGTGACCTGAACTACCGGAAAAAATTATGGACCAGGGAAAAGGCCGGAAAGGTAATGGGTGAGCTGTGCCAATATGCAGATCTGTGTATTGCCAATGAGGAGGATGCAGCGGATGTCTTTGGAATTTGTGCAGATAAAACAGACGTTACGGCAGGAGAAGTAAATCGTGAGGGATATAAGGAGGTGGCCAGACGGCTGGCAGAGCGTTTCGGATTCAGTGAAGTGGCCATCACTCTTCGGGAATCTGTTTCTGCAAACGATAATTTCTGGTCAGCCATGCTCTACAATGGAAAGGATTTTTTTTTCAGCAAAAAGTACAGTATGCACATCGTTGACCGTGTAGGCGGAGGAGACAGCTTCGGTGCAGGTCTGATTGCAGCGATGCTGAATGGTTTTGAACAGTCCCGGGCCATTGAATTTGCAGTTGCGGCTTCCTGCCTCAAGCATTCTATAGAGGGCGATTATAACCTGGTATCTGTGGAGGAGGTACTTGCCCTGGCAGATGGAGACGATTCGGGAAGAGTGCAAAGATAAGCCTGGAAAGTGCAAACGGCAAGGAGGTTGAAAGGAAAGAAGAATGAAAGCATTTTTAGATGAGGATTTTTTGTTATCCAGCGAAACAGCAAAATGGTTGTACCACGAATATGCCAAGAAACTGCCCATAGTGGACTACCATTGCCACATCAATCCCCAGGAGATTTATGAAAACCGTCGGTTTGAAAATATTACTCAGCTCTGGCTGGAGGCAGACCATTATAAATGGAGGCTGATGCGCTCCAATGGGGTGGAGGAGGACTATATTACCGGTAAGGCTTCAGATTGGGAAAAATTTGAGCAGTGGGCAAAAACCCTGGAGCTGGCTATCGGAAATCCTCTTTATCACTGGAGTCATCTGGAGCTGAAGCGATATTTTGGATATCAGGGGCATCTGTGCGGTGAAACAGCAAAAGAGGTGTGGGAGCTCTGCAACGAGAAGCTGAAAGGGGAGGAGTTTTCAGCCAGAGGGATTATTGAACGCTCAAAGGTTCAGCTGCTTTGTACAACGGATGACCCTGCTGACACACTGGAGTGGCATGAAAGGCTTAAAGAGGAGGAAAGCTTTAAGGTACAGGTTCTGCCTACCTGGAGGCCGGACAGAGCCTTATCTTTGGAAAAAACGGACTATCTTGATTATTTGCAGAAGCTGGAAAAAGCCTCCGGGGAAAAAATAGCTTCCTATAATGATCTGCTGGAAGCTCTGAGAATACGGATGGATTTTTTTGCCGAAATGGGCTGCTGTCTATCCGACCATGGACTGGCCTATGTGTATTATGCACCGGCAGCAGGGCAGCAAATTGAAGAAATTTTTGCCAAAAGGCTGGCCGGGGAGCTTCCTTCAAAGGAGGAGGAGGCTCAGTTTAAGACAGCTTTCCTCATTGCTATGGGAAAAGAATACTGTCGCAGAGGATGGGCCATGCAGCTTCATTTCGGGGTAAAGCGGGACAACAGCAGACGGGTATTCTCCAAGCTGGGTGCCGATGCAGGAATCGACTGTATCAGCAATTATACCCCTTCCGACCAGCTTGTTTCATTTTTAGACAGTCTGGATATTACCCGGGAACTGCCAAAGACGATTCTCTATTCCCTGAACCCTGTAGATAATGCGGCTATCGGAACGGTGATTGGCTGTTTTCAGACCTCCTGTACGCCGGGGAAAATTCAGCAGGGAAGCGCCTGGTGGTTTAATGACCACAAGGCAGGTATGCAGGAGCAGATGACCAGTCTGGCTAATCTGGGAGTGCTGGGAAATTTCATCGGGATGCTTACCGACTCCCGCAGCTTCGTTTCCTATACCAGACATGAATATTTTAGGCGTATTTTATGTGATCTGATGGGAGGCTGGGTAGAAAAGGGTGAATATCCGGCAGATGAAAAATCTTTGGAGAGGATAATCAAAGGAATTTGTTACAACAATGCAGTAAGATATTTTGGCTGGGAAAAAGCGTAAGAGGGGGAAATCGGCTAATACCGATTTCCCCTTTTCAGCTCTTGGTGGGAGAATGGCAAAAAACCTTAACATAAGCCCGGTAAAAGGAGGAGTAGTCATTAAAACCACACTGGAGATAGACCGATGTGGCAGGAATCCCTTTACGCAGCAGGGACTCGGCCAGCATACATTTCTGGGTTCTGACATAGGACATGACAGGAGCCTTCAGATGCTCATAAAACCGTTTCTGCAACAGGGACTTGGACATATGCAGATCGCTGCAAATCTGCTCCATAGACTGAATCCGGGTGAGATTTTCGTTGATATAAGAAATAATTCGCCGGACATCCTCATCCTGATAACTGGCATTGAGGCTTCGTTTTGAACACTGGCAGAGATAGGCGATGATGACGTTAAGCTGGCTTTTGAAAATAGGAAGAACAATCTCCTGGGGAATCTCTTCATGAAGAACAGCCAGGCGAAGCAGCTCCTCTGACAGCCGGGTTCCGCCCACATTGTATACACCTCCTACCGTTTCCATCTGTTCCCGCAGAGCCTCGGGTATATCCATCTCATTAAAACGCAGGACGATACGCTCATAGGGACTGCCGGAGCTCAATAGAAGATTATGGTAAACCCCCGGTCTGATGACCAGCAGAGTATGGGGTTTAAGGTTATAGCTGCTGTGCTGGATAATAAAGTTTCCACTGCCTCTGAGAAAATATAACAGCTCGTAGGAGGTGTGAAAGTGTTCCGTGTAAAGATCCGGGTTATTTTCCGGATTCTTATCGGCCATATGTTTAAATGTATAATAATTCTCTCTTAAGTCGTATCCCATATTCTATTATTAACATGGATTTGGAAAAAATGCAATATGCTTTTGTATAAATTGCAATATACATTTTATGAAATAGTTGTTATTTTATAGATATAGCACTAAACAAAGTGTTAATCAGGATTATATCACAGTAAAATGATAACAATTTTGAGACAGGAGGGTGCAGAACGGATGACGAAAAAAGAGATACTGTTGGAAGTCTGCGGCGTGGATAAGAATTTTGGCGTAACCATTGCACTTAATAACGTTTCCTTCTCGCTGGAACGGGGTAATGTCTATGGGCTGATCGGAGAGAACGGCAGCGGAAAGTCCACCGTTTCTTCCATTATTGCCGGAATGCAGGAGGCAACCCGAGGGGAAATTCTTTACAAGGGAGAGACATGGAAGCCGGGAAGCATGCTGGAGGCCCAGGCCCACGGAATCGGAATGATTGTACAGGAAGCCGGCACCATTGCCAACATTACAGTGGCGGAAAATATTTTTTTGGGACATGAAAAGATGTTTTCCAACGGCCCCTTTGTTAATAAGGGTAAGCTGATGAGTGAGGCACAGAAGCTGCTGGAACGTCTGGGTATTGAGGGCTTACGGGCAGAACAACCCACCAGAGAGCTGGATATGCAGCGCCGGAAAATTATAGAAATTGCCAAGTGTATGTATTGGGAGCCGGATTTGCTCATTGTGGACGAAACCTCCACTGCACTGTCCTTTGAAGGAAGAGAATTTCTTTACCGCATTATGAAGGAGCAGAGAGAAAACAATAAGTGTGTGCTGTTTATTTCTCATGATTTGGACGAGATGATGGAGCATTGCGATAAGCTGACGGTGCTGCGGGATGGTGTCATCATCGGAACTCTGGATAAGGCGGAATATGAGCCGGATACCATTCGGCGTATGATGGTAGGCCGTGAGGTTAAAGGAAATTATTACCGGAATGATTTTGACGGATACGGGGATGAGGTGGTTCTTCGAGCGGACTGCATCACCACAATGGAGGATTTACTCTGCTTTAATCTGGAGCTTCATAAGGGAGAAATTCTGGGACTGGGAGGTTTGTCCCATTGCGGAATGCATACAGTAGGACGGGCACTTTTCGGTATAGAGAAGATACTGGATGGCTCCGTTACGGTAGCCGACGGTACCAGGGTGAAAAACCCCAGAGTTGCCATTAATCATAGAATGGCCTATGTTTCCAAAAACAGGGATACGGAGTCTCTAGGACTGTCCGCATCCATTTATGAAAATATTGCTTCCACCGGCTATAAGGTAAATACCTGGTTTCTTAATCTGATTTCCGGGAAGAAGGAAAATGCCTATGTGGATAAGCAGGTACAGGAGCTTTCCATAAAATGTGCCAACAAGCATTATAATGTGAATACCCTTTCCGGAGGAAATAAGCAGAAGGTGGTATTCGGAAAGTGGATAGCCTCTGATGCCGAAATTCTGATTCTGGACTGTCCAACCCGAGGTATCGATGTGGGGGTCAAGGCAGCTATGTACCAGCTGATTTACGAGATGAAAAAGGCAGGAAAATCCATTCTGCTTATCTCGGAGGAGCTTCAGGAGCTGATTGGTATGTGTGACCGGATTCTGATTTTAAAGGACGGAGAAGTTACCTGTGAAAAGTTCAGAACAGAAAACGTCACGGAGCATATGCTGATTGATTATATGATTTAAGGAGGAAACCATGAAAATACAAGAAGAAAATCCTTTCTTAAAGCTGAAGGAGCTGGCTCGGCGTATCAGCTCGCACAGACACTTTATGCGTTTGATACCTTTACTTTTTCTTGCCCTGCTGACCTTTTTTTTCTCAGTGATGACAGGTGGGCGTTTTACTTCTCCTACCAGTCTGAAGATTATTTTTGAGCAGGCTTTGATCGTAGGTACGGTATCCACCGGAGCGGCATTTATCTTTGCCACGGGAAACGTTAATTTGGCCATGGGAGCAACCACTGTGCTTACCGCTACCATTGCAGGTATGGTCTATAATCGTACCGGAAGCAGTGCAGCCATGATTCTGGCAGCAATCGCCCTGGGAATTCTTATTATGGTTATATCTGCCCTGCTGAGCACGGTACTTAAGGTGCGTGTCATGTTCGTCACCATCGTTATGATGACTCTTTTGTCCGCCCTGCAGCAGTCCATCCTGGGAGGAACTACGGTTTCCCTGCCTCATGACATTATTACCAAGCTCACGCAGATGAAGTTTTCCTATATCGTTTTCTGCCTGTACTTTATCGTTTCCGTGGTGCTGTTTCACTTTACAGCAATCGGTCGATCTCAGCGAATGCTGGGAACCAATTCGGTGTGTGCCGAGCAGACGGGCATCAGCGGACCGAAATATCTGGTTCTGGCTTTCTTCATTGCGGGAATAGGCTGTGGTATCGGCGCTCTGCTGGCAATTGTCCGTGCCGGATCCATAGGAGCCAATACCCTGACTTCGCTGAATATGGACTGTATGCTGGCTCTGGTATTGGGAGGAATGTCTATCTTTGGCGGAAGCAGATCCTCGGCCTATGCGGGAATTATAGGAGCCGTTACCGTTTGTATTCTTAATCAGGGTATGCTGATGATTAACGTTGATTCTACCGTAATACAGGGTGTCAGAGGAATAATTTTCCTTATTCTGGTTTATACCTCACAGAAACGTCCTCAGGGACTTCCGGCGCCGGAGGGCTAAAATAGAGATTCCTCATACCGGGCAATCGTGTCCTAAGGGGCATTTGCAAATAGATTGTACACATTACATATGTAAAGAAAAGGAGAAAATGGATGAAAAAGTTAAAGAAAATCACTTCGTTACTTTTAACCCTGGCCATGGTTCTGTCCCTGGTAAGTGGCTGTACAAATGCGGCATCCACAAGCAGCCAAGGAACCGGTGCTGCTGATGGGAAAGAGGGAAGCAGTGCTGCTGTACCCAGCGAGAGCAAAGGGGATCCCTACAAAATTGCTGTAGCTACAATTACAGAGGGAGAAATCTGGGAAGTGCAGAAATCCTATTATGAAAATGTGGTTGGGCCTGCCCTGAACATGGAATTTATGTTTTCCGAGAAGCTGGCAGATGCCAATGGTCTTGTAGACTTTATGGAAAGAGCCTATGCTGCGGGCTGTGTAGGTCTGATTAATTTTGTTACCTCTAATGATGCAATCTCTCAGGGCGCCCGTAAAGCTGAGGAATGGGGTATGTGGTTTGTTACCCAGAATTCCGCACTGAATGAGGAAGTGGCTGATTTGATCTATAATCTGGGACATTGCGGTGCTTCTGCCCAAGGAATGGGAGTCGCTTATTCAGAAGCTTTTGATAACCTGTTAAGTGATGGTGAAAACCACAGCGTATTTATTTTCTCCGGTGCGGCAGTAGGCGGTGCAAGCGGACAGGGTGCGGCTTCCCACTATTATTCCGTAGAAGGCATTCTTCAGGCTATGCAGAATAAGTATGGCCTTACCTATGAGAAGAGCATTGATGAAATCATCAACAACCAGAATCCCGGTGAAGTTGCTACCGGAAATTCTGATATCAAGATTTATATCTATCCCGGTTTGGATCTTGCGGCAGCAACTACTGCAGCACAGACCCAGTTCCAGACCGGTGACTACGATATCTTTGCCGCTGTATTCAGTTATTCTGCATTTACAAACGCTTTATCTGATGTGGAGGTTAGTCTGAATAAGAACATTAAGATTGTTGGAACCGCTTCTATTGAAGCACAGACCGCAACCGGCTTTGGTACGATCGATTCTCAGGATGATACGATGCTTAATGCAGCAATCATCAACCCGCTGAACAATGCAAACGGTATCTGTTCAATTATCCTTTACAATGCCCTTACCGGATACGCTGATGCCATGAAGGATAATGGCAAGGCAGTTCTGTTCAAGGTAGAACCCTGGGCTTGTCTGAATGCTGAAACTTATACCGGTATCAGCCAGCTGGACAGCTCACCTGAGTCTTATGTTCTTAATGCGGATGATCTTCAGGCTCTGTGTGTGGAAAATGACGGCAGCGTTACCTTCCAGACCATTGAAGCAAAGCTTGAGGCTCTGGCAGATGTAAATGCGATTATTGCCGAAAAGCTTAAATAATTATTGTTAGTATTAGATTCTATTTATATTCGGAAAGACAGGAGATAGCTTATGAAACGAATCAAGCAGATTTTGTTCACGCTTGCCTTCCCCCTGGTCATGTATCTGTTGATGGAGGCTGCGTGCCAGATATTTAAAGGCCGGCATCTGATCGGTTCAATACTGGATATTAAAACGCTGGTCCGCAACAGTGGGATTGCAGCCCTTACCGCCTTTGCACTATCCTTTAATTTAAACTGTGGGCGTTTTGATCTCTCTTTAGGGGCACAGCGCCTGGCCGGAACCATAGTGGGCGGTATCCTTGCCATGTCCATGGGACTTTCCGGAATATGGCTGCTGTTGTTTTCGCTGGGCTTTGGACTGATCTTCGGGTTCATTACAGGAATCGTCTTTATTACACTGCGTGTGCCGCCTATGGTGCTGGGTATTGGTATCGGTCTGATATGGGAGTGCGTTCCTTACGTGGTATCTCAGGGAAAAGGACTGAATCTTTTTGGAAAAGCCGGAATTGAGATTCTTACGCAAACCTCCTTTACGATTATTTTAGTTGTACTGGCGGCTCTATTCGTAGCAGTAATGATGAACTTCACCCGTTTTGGTTATGAGATGAGAGCTATTCAAGGCTCACAGTTTATTGCGCGAAACAGCGGTATCAATATTTTCAGGCATACAGTATTTTGCTATGCTCTGGCAGGGGGACTGGTGTGCGTAGCCGGAACCGTGGATGCTTCCTTTTCCACCCAGATGTCTTCTACATTGGGGCTGGCCAGCATTGGTTCTGTAACGATTCATATGTTTCCCATGATTCTGGGTGGTTATATTGGAACCAGAAGCAACGATGCGGTGGGGATTATTGTAGCGGCGCTGACTGTCCGGCTTTTCTCAAGCGGATTGACAACCCTGGAATTTTCAGAGCCTAATGCAAACCTGGCTAATGCAGTTGTGTTTATCCTGTTTTTGGTATTTTTAGCCAATAAAGATGCTTTCAAAAGGAAGAAGGCAGAAGCCCAGCGCATTGCCAAAGCCCAGCAGAAAAAAGAAGCCCTGAAAGGGGTAGGAGTATATACATCTGCATAATACATAAGAAGGAAAAAAGTAAACTTTGAGGCGGCACGTTGCCTGCCTCAAAGCTCGTTATGGGCAAAAAGCAGCGTAGAAATGGAGAGAAGCATGGTTGATTTAAGAAAAAAACCCTTTTTACTTGAGAAGGATCAGATTAAATGGGTGGAGGACACTCTGGCCTCCATGACATTGGAGGAAAAGATAGGCCAGTTGTTTATCTATATGTGCTATGACCGTACTGAGGAAAAGATTGAGCAGGCCTGCAAAAAGTATCATATTGGCGGTCTGCGCTGGCAGGGGGGAACCCTGGCTGAGGTACATACCCAGAACAAAAGCTTTCAGAATCACAGCAGGATTCCTCTGCTGATTGCTTCTAACTGTGAGGCCGGAGGCAATGGAGCAGTGAAGGAGGGAACACTGGTGGCAACGCCTGCTGCCTGCTCTGCCGACAGTGATGGACAGACCGCCTATGAAATGGCCCGGGTGGCGGGAGCGGAAGCCAGAGCCATAGGCTGCAACTGGACCTTTGCTCCTGTATCCGATGTATTGTTCAACTGGAGAAATACCATTGTGAATACCCGTGCCTTCGGTAATGACCCGGATAAGATTATCCAGTGCTGTAAAGCATACATGAAAGGCATGGGTGAACATGGGGTGGCCTGCTGTACCAAGCACTTCCCGGGAGATGGCCCGGAGGAAAGAGACCAGCATCTGGTCATGGGCTGTAACGATTTGTCCGTAGAGGAGTGGGAAAATTCCTTTGGACGCATATACAGGGCATTGTTTGAGGAGGGGCTGGAAAGCGTAATGGTAGGCCACATCTGTCTGCCTGCTTACAGCAAAGCACTCCGTTCCGGCTTGAAGGATGAACAGATTATGCCTGCAACCCTTTCTCCTGAACTGCTTCAGGATTTACTCCGAGGGAAGCTGGGCTTTAACGGACTGGTGCTGACGGATGCTTCTCATATGGCAGGTCTTGCCTGTGCAGCTCCCCGAAGTGTACAGGTACCGGGAGCCATTGCTGCAGGCTGTGATATGTTCCTGTTTTTTAACGACCCCAGTGAGGATTTTCAGTATATGCTGGATGGCTACAAAAAAGGCATCATTACCGAAGAGCGTCTGCAGGACGCCCTGCTGCGTATTCTGGGCTTAAAAGCAAAGCTTAAGCTGTATGAAAGACCCTTCCCGGAAGTGACTGAGCTTGAGAAGGTAGGCTGTCAGGCCCATCATGAGGTGGCTGCCCGGGCTGCGGATGCTACCATCACTCTGGTGAAGGATACCCAGAAGCTGCTTCCGGTGGATCCCCAAAAGCGGCCCAGAGTTAAGCTGTATTTTGTGGAGAGTGCCCCGGTTTCTTATCTTGACGGTATTGACCCGGCTAAGCAGATTGTGATTGAAGAGCTGGAACGGGCAGGCTTTCAGGTTACTGCCCATAAAGATTATTATGAGATGGAGGTGGAGAAACCTGATTCTGTGAATCGACTTCGGATTATTGAAACAGAGCCGGTGGAGGAATTTAAAAAGAATTACGATCTGGTAATGATGTTTGTCAACATGAAGGGCTATGCCCAGGAAAATAATGTCCGGATAAAATGGTCGGCTTCTCATTCCAGCGAGCTGCCCTGGTTTGTCTATGAGGTACCCACCATCGGTATCTCCCTAAACTATACCAATCATCTGATTGACCTTCCCATGCTGAAGACCTGGATTAACGCATACGCTCCAACAAGAGAGTATATACGTGCGGCCATTGAAAAGATTATTGGCAGCTCCGAATTTAAGGGACAGTATAATGACGTTGTCTGGTGCGGACGCTGGGATACCCGATTATAATTGCATGGATAAGGCGGGCTTTTGCCTGTCTTATGGCGAAAGGAATATGATATGCCGGATTTACTGCATAATTTAAAACCTAAGAAAGACTATCTTATTTGTATTGACTCTGATGGCTGTGTAATTAACGGAATGACCGTTAAGCATATGAAATGTTTTGGCCCCGGAATTGTAGAAGTCTTTTCGCTTGAAGAGCATAGGGAGGACATACTTTCCTATTGGAATACCATAAATTTATATTCTAGTACCAGAGGGATCAATCGTTTTCCGGGATTGGTTATGGCACTGAAATACGCTATAGAGAAGGGATACCTTGATATGGATATCTCCCAGTTGGTTCAATGGACTACTACTACCGGGGAGCTGTCCAATGGCAGTCTGGATGCCTGGATAGAGAAGATGAAGGCTGAAAAGCAGACTATCCCCCGCTGCTTGGAATTGGCAAAAGAATGGTCCCTGTGGGTAAACTATCATGTAGCAGAGTTAGCTTTAGCAGAGAAGCAGGCCTTTCTGGGGGCAAAGAAGGGGATTAAGGAGGCAAAGAAATCGGCCAATGTAGTTGTCGTCTCCTCAGCCAACAGGCGAGCAGTGGAAGAAGAGTGGGAAGATAATCAGCTAATGAATGATGTGGATCTTTTGATGACCCAGGAATACGGAAGCAAGGCCAGTTGTCTTGAGCAACTGAAGTCTATGGGCTATAAGGAGGACTGTATTCTTATGGTAGGCGATGCCCTGGGAGATATGCAGGCTGCCAAGGATGCAGGTGTACTGTTCTATCCTATTTTGTCAGGTCGGGAGGAGGAATCCTGGGAAATTTTTTCGAACGAGGTTTTACCTGATTTCCTGGCAGGCTGTTACAGGGAAAAGGGCATGGAAGGCTGGCAGAGAAAGATGCTGGAGCATTTACAATAACAGATAGGAGAATGTTAAAACGTATTGACGAAAACTTGCTCTAGCCTGTAAAATAAGGGTGTCTGATCGATTGAGGACTTTCGCAGTTAAGCTGTGAAGGTTCTTTGTCTTTCAGAAAAGCGATAAAGGTACTTTTTAATGGGGGGAGGTTGAAAGAATTATATTCTTTCAACCCAGGATTTGTGCTGCTGTACAAAGTCCCGGGGATTAAAATGCTGCTAAAGCAGCAGAATGAGAGGAAATATGAAATACGAAGGAAGCGTTTATCGGCCGCCCAGTGAGGCTCGCAGCCTGATTATTCAGGCGACCATTGGCTGCGCTCACAATACCTGTGTGTTCTGCAGTATGTACAGAGCAAAGGACTTCAGGGTACGTCAGATGGAGGAGATTAAAAGGGATATTCTGGAGGGAGCCGGAGCATATGGAAAGAGAGTGGAGAAGATCTTTCTGGCAGATGGAGATGCTCTCTGTATCCCTACAGAAGAGATGCTGGAAATTCTTGAATTCATTCGGGAGAAAATGCCCTGGATTCATCAGATTTCTTCCTATGCCACAACACAGGACCTTTTAGAAAAGGGAGAAGAGGAATTGAAGGCTATTCGTGAGGCAGGATTGGCACTTTTGTATATCGGTGCTGAATCAGGGGATGATGTAGTGCTCCATCGCATGGCCAAGGGGGTAACTGCAGACCAGATAGGAGAAGCGGGGGTGAAGGCAAAAGAGGCCGGATTTAAAACCTCGGTTACTCTGATTTCAGGGCTGGGCAGTCAGGAAAGAAAAGCAGAGCACGCCATTGAATCTGCTCGTCTGATTAGCCGTATGCGTCCTGATTATCTGGGATTTTTGACATTGATGCTGGACGAACCTGCGCCCATCTGCCGATTGGTAGAAAGGGGAGAGTTTTCCCTGCTTACACCTCATGAGGTCATGGAGGAAATGGAACTGTTTCTTTCTCATGTGGATTCTGAGGGAACCATTTTCAGAGCCAACCATGCTTCTAACTATG
The DNA here is from genome assembly GCA_004558185.1 of Lachnospiraceae bacterium. Classification (GTDB taxonomy): domain Bacteria; phylum Bacillota; class Clostridia; order Lachnospirales; family Lachnospiraceae; genus SFDP01. The sequence goes on from SFDP01000009.1 coordinate 39,693, forward strand.
TCAATCTGAGAGGTAATCTCAATGAAGACAGGGCTGCTCTATTGGACAGGGTTCGCAGAGCCAAGAGACAAATGGACTATAAGGAGGAGTATTTTCGGGGATTATAAACTGGTATGGTTAAAAAGATAAAAACTGGATATTTCAATAGAACCAAAATTGCTATAGAGTATACCTGTGTTCAATAACGGCATGAGGATTGGAGTGCAAACGCTTCGGAATGAGGATTGGTATGGAAAGAATTGCGTTGATTAATGATTTATCCGGTTTTGGAAAGTGTTCTTTGACTGCGGCAATTCCGGTGATTTCGGTCATGGGAATGCAGGCCTGCCCGCTGCCGACTGCTGTGTTGTCGGCTCAGACGGGCTTTGCAGAATATTTCTGTGATGACTATACCGACCGGATGGATGAGTTTACCAGACAGTGGAAGAATATGGGAGTTTCTTTTGATGGTATTTATTCCGGCTATCTTGCAGGGGCAGGACAGGTGGAAAAGGTACTGCTTTTTCTTGAGCAGTTTAAACGGCAGGATACCCTGTATTTGGCAGATCCGGTGATGGGAGACAACGGTAAGACCATTCGTATTTTTAATGATGGGCTGCTGCGGGAGATGAAGGAATTGACCCGACAGGCCAATGTGATTACTCCCAATTTGACAGAAGCCTGTCTTTTGGCCGATGAGGATTATGAAAGTCTGACGTCATACAGCCGGAGGGAGGATTATCTGGAACGGATTCGGGACATGGGAGAAAGGCTGATCGCAAGGGCAAGGGAGAAGCAGCAGGTCATTGTGACCGGGATACTGCGCCAACAGGATGATCGGCAGATGATTGGTAATCTTGCCATTTCTGAGAAGGAAACCTCTTATGTGGAAACTCTTTATACGGGCAAAAGCTTCTCCGGCACAGGCGATTTATTTTCCTCAGTCGTTTGTGGCTGCATGGTAAAGAAAATGGCGGTTAAAGAGGCTATGGAGAAGGCTGTTGATTTTTTGCAGAACGCCATTGAAGAGGCTTCAAAGGAGCATATTCCCACTAATCATGGCGTGCATTTTGAACACTATTTATCTCGGCTTTTGCTGCCTTAACAGGAGACGGTGGGGAAGAGAAATCTACGAATCGAAAAGTGCTTCGAAATGGAGGTAAACATGAAAACAGGGATAAAGGAAAATAAAATGGCAGAGGTAAAAGAGGGTGAAAAGCTAAAATATCTTACTACGGCAGGAATTATGGCAGCATTGATTACGCTGATGACAGCCTATATCTGTCACGTGCCGGTGGGGACAAATGGAGGATATATCCATTTTGGAGATTCGCTGATCTATCTGGCAGCAGTCCTGCTTCCTACGCCCTATGCACTGGGGGCAGCAGCAATTGGCGGCGGACTGGCAGATTTGCTGACAGCGCCTGTATGGGTACCGGCAACTATTGTCATAAAAATGTTGATAACCATACCTTTTACCAACAGGTCTAAAAAAATTATTACCACTCGGAATGTGATTGCAACGGTGATCGCCTATTTTATTTCCGGTATTGGTTATTTTATTGCAGAATATATTCTTTTTGGGAGCTGGTCAGTATTTTTGGTATCCATGTCCCAAAGCTTGATACAGTCCGGAGGAAGCGCAGTTTTCTTTGTGATTTTTGGGCTTGCCTTGGATAAGGTACAGGCGAAGAACAGATTTTTTGGAGACTGGTGATTATATATGGAAGAAATTATTTATACTTATCACGATCAGGTATATGCGAATATTACCAATCAATGTAATTGCAATTGTGAGTTTTGTGTTCGCTCTTTGCATGATGGGGTGGGAGAGGCGACTAATTTGTGGATGAAAGCTGATCCAACTCTGGAGGAGATCAAAAATGCCATGGATGCCTTTGGCTTTTCCGGCTTTCAGGAACTGGTCTTCTGTGGTTATGGAGAGCCTACCTGTGCACTGGAAAATCTTATTGCAGCAGCAGCTTATGCTAAGGAAAGATTTGGACTGACCACCCGATTAAATACGAATGGCCTGGCCAACCGTTATCACGGACGTAATGTGGTAGGTGAACTGGCAAGGGTAATCGATAGGGTATCCATCAGTTTGAACGCACCTGATGCTGAACAATACCAGAGAATCGTCAGACCGATCCACGAAAATGCCTTCGCAGATATGCTTAGTTTTGCGGATTTAGCCAGAGAGGCCTTTACCGATACTCAGCTTTCTGTCGTAGATGTTCTCTCCAAGGAGGAGATTGAGGCCTGCAGGCGGTTAGCAGACGAGCATGGGATTCCTCTGAGAATCAGAAGGTTTGCCTGAGAAAGTATTGTGTGGGTGTACTGCTCCATGATATAATTACCCTATGAGGTATTACAAAGGATAAGGGGATGTACGAATGGGGAGGAGGAGAAGTATCCTGCTGATTGGCACAGTGTCGGCAATATTGCTGGGAATAATCTGCTTACCAGGAAGAGAGGTTCATGCAAGAGGTGCACGCCCACTGGTCAGAAGCGTGACAGGGGGAGCGACACCGATAAGAATACAGACGGATATTACAGGAATCATGGAGAAGGTGATAGCCGACAGGCCGGCTATCGTGGTAGTTGATGCAGGACATGGGGGGAATCAGCCGGGCTGTGTCGTAGGTAGGGTCATGGAGAAGGATATCAATCTGTCCATTTCGCTGGCACTGAAGGAAGAACTGGAGAACAGGGGAATAAGAGTGATTCTGACCAGGAAAGATGATGCAGATGTAAGGCTGGCGGATAGAACGATTCATGCCAAGCCGTTGTTTGCGGATTATTTTGTCAGTATTCACTGTAATGCCTATGATGAGGACAGGAGTATTCGAGGGTTTCAATGTTTTTACTATCAGTCGGAAATGGGGAAAAAGTTATCGGATGAGATTACCGAGCTGGTAAGCAAAAAAATTAAAATACGAAGGGCTGAGGAGGTGGGTTTCCAGGTATTGAGGGAATCGATCATACCGGCCACCCTGATTGAAGTAGGCTATCTGACTAATTACAGAGAGAGAGCATCACTGATTACGAGGGACTATCAAAGGCAAATGGCATCTGTGATTGCAGAAGGAATCAATAGGGTATTACAGAGCTGAAGTACATAGTTGGAGGAATACTCATGACCCTGCAGCAGTTGAAATATGCCGTAACCATTGCAGATTGCAAGTCAATTAACAAAGCGGCCACGGAATTATATATTACACAGCCGAGTCTTTCCAATACCATCAAGGATTTGGAGGAAGAGATACATCTTAAGCTTTTCCAGCGCTCTAACAGAGGAATTATCATTACTCCGGAAGGTGAGGAATTTTTGGGCTATGCCAGACAGATGCTGGATCATTACCGCCTGATCGAAGAAAGGTTCGTGGATAATGTTGCCTTTAAGAAGAAGTTCAGTGTTTCCACCCAGCATTATACCTTTGCAGTGGAGGCTTTTATTGAGCTGGCAAGGAAATTTGGCATGGAGGAGTATGAATTTGCCATTCATGAGACGAAAACCAAAGAGGTGATTGACAATGTACGAACCCATAAGAGCGAGCTTGGAATTCTGTACCAGAATGAGTTTAATGAGAGATTTATCTCCAAAATTCTGCGGGATAATGAGTTGGAATTCATTCATCTTTTTGACTGTGCGATTTATGTTTATCTGGCAAAGGACAATCCTCTGGCACAAAAGGCCAGAGTGGATATGGAGGAACTGCAGCAGTATCCTTGTTTGAGCTTTGAGCAGGGAGACAGCAACTCCTTCTATTTTGCGGAGGAGGTTTTGAGCACTGCAGATTATCGTCAAATCATCAAGGTGGATGATCGCTCCACCATGCTGAATCTGATGAAGGGTCTGAAGGGCTATACTCTCTGTTCGGGAATTATCTGCCAAAAGCTGAATGGAGAAGAATACACGGCAGTTCCCTTAAATACTACGGAAACGATGGCCATAGGTTATATCAAACAGAAGAAAAGACCTTTAAGCCACCTGGGACAGTCCTATGTGAAGGAACTGCTGAAGTATAGGGATAAGGTATTATGAATAACAAAGTGTGGCAATCCGGGTCATAGCAGACATCTGGTCAGAGCTTCTTTTGACAGAATTTTAAAGGAGTTCTGATAGTAATCGATCATGCCCAGCTCCTTCATACGCCCCAGCTCCCGGCACATAGAGGAACGGGATACATTCAGGTATTCAGCCAGTTCATTGCGATTAGGAATAATCGTAAAGGATTGGCTGTTTTGTTTGTCTGCCTCATAAAGCAGGTAGGTAGCCAGCTTCTCCCGCATACCTTTTAATGCCAGCAGCTCAATTTTTCGGTTCAAAATTCTGTTCTTTTCTCCCAGCAGCATCAGCATATTATGGATAATCTGGTGATGAAAGCCGCAGGAATGTTCGCAGGCTCGTATAATCCTGGTAAAAGGAAGGAAAAGAATATCGGAGTTCTCCCTGGCTCTTACTGTTACCGGAGACAGACGCATTTTGGTACAGACGATTCCTTCTCCGAAAAGCTGCCCGGGACCCACAAAATCCAGAATATGCTTAATTCCTGCCGGATTTTCCTTGACAAGTTCCAGCGAGCCGGAGAGGACAATGCCAAGGTGGTTTACCTGTTCATCAGCCAACCATAGATATTCTCCGGTAAGGATGGACTTTTTTCTGGCTTCGATACAGGTCAAAAGATGGGGCAGGTCGTTAGGGCTAATGGAAACGAAAAGTACACATTTTTCTAAAATTGAATAATCCATTGAGGAAAACCCCCTTTTTAATCAATAATTTTCAAAATGTTGCTGTAGCAACAATAATATATTTTCAGTTTAGTATAATGCAAAGAGAAAGGCAAATAGAAAATTCGTTGCTGTTCAGCAGGCTTTATTCGGTAAAGGTATTTAACACAGAATCTGTTGCCTAAGCTAAAATGGATTTTGGCTCACATCGGTGAAGGCACTGAACAGCTACAGAAATTATTTTTTAATGTATGGAGGATAAGAACCGTATGGAAAAGAAAATGTTTTGCTATCAGTGTCAGGAAACCGCAGGCTGTACAGGCTGCACCGTAACAGGGGTTTGTGGAAAGGGGCCGGAACTGGCGGCTTTACAGGACCTGCTGGTGTATGCCACCAAGGGCTTAAGTGAGGTGACTACTGCCTTAAGAAAGCAGGGAGAAGGTATTTCGGAGGAATTGAATGCTTACATCGTATTCAACCTGTTTACGACAATAACCAATGCCAATTTTGATGATGAGATTTTTTATCTGAGAATTGCTGAAACCCTGAAGAAAAAAGAAGAACTTTTGAACAGGCTTTCCGATAAGAATGGGCTTCATGAGGCTGCATTATGGAATGCGGCTACCAGAGAGGAAATTAAAGCACAGGCAGATAAGGCCGGTGTTTTGGCAACCGAGAATGAGGATGTAAGAAGTCTGAGAGAACTGATTATCTATGGAGTAAAGGGGCTGTGTGCATACCTTAAACACGCATGGGAGTTGGGAAAAACCGATGCAGAGGTTGATGCCTTTTTACAGCGTGCATTGGCAGCAACCCTGGATGATAATCTGACAGTGGATGAATTGGTAGCCCTGGCTATGGAAACAGGAAAATTCGGTGTAGAAGGAATGGCTTTACTGGACAGAGCTAACACGGAAGCGTATGGGCACCCGGAAATCACCAAAGTGAATATTGGTGTGGGCAACAATCCGGGAATTCTGGTTTCCGGCCATGATTTACGGGATTTGGAGCAGCTTTTGGAGCAGACTCAGGGTACCGGCGTTGATGTATATACCCATTCGGAGATGCTGCCTGCACACTATTATCCTGCCTTTAAAAAATACAGTAACTTTATCGGCAACTATGGAAATGCCTGGTGGCAGCAGAAGGAAGAATTTGAGCGTTTTCAAGGGCCGATTTTGATGACTACCAACTGTATTGTACCGCCTAAGGCTTCTTACCAGGATAAGTTGTTTACCACGGGAGCAGCAGGCTTTACAGGTTGTAAGCATATTGAACGGGATGAAAATGGTCACAAGGATTTTGGACCTATTATTGAACTGGCCAAAAGCTGTCCTCCTCCTGTACAATTGGAGGAAGGAGAGATTATAGGTGGATTTGCCCATAATCAAGTGTTGGCTCTGGCAGATAAAATTGTAGAGGCAGTAAAAACAGGGGCAATAAAGAAATTTTTCGTGATGGCAGGCTGCGACGGTCGCCATAAAACCAGAAGCTATTATACGGATTTTGCAAAGGCATTACCTGAAAATACGGTGATATTAACAGCAGGCTGTGCAAAATACAAATATAATAAGCTGGATCTGGGAGATATTGGCGGTATTCCCCGGGTACTGGATGCAGGACAGTGCAACGACTGCTATTCCTTAGCCGTAATTGCCCTGAAGCTAAAGGAGGCATTCGGTCTGGAGGATATCAATGACCTTCCTATTGCTTTTAATGTTGCCTGGTATGAACAAAAGGCTGTAATTGTCCTTCTGTCTCTGTTATACTTAGGAGTGAAAAATATTCATTTAGGTCCCACTCTTCCGGCTTTCCTTTCACCGGCAGTAGCTAAGGTGCTGGTAGATAGCTTTGGTATTGCCGGTATGGGAACCGTAGAGGAGGACTTGGAGTTGTTTTTGGCCTAGTCTAACGGTTTCAAATTGACCACCATATCACTTGTCTATTTTCTTTGAATGGGAGGTAAGGATGTACGGAATTGATATTTTATATGCTGAGCATGAGCAGGTAGTGCGTTTTACGGATTATCTCAGAAAGCTGTGCGGCAAGATGCTGGAAGGAAAAAGCCCTGATCGGGAAGCTCTGTTGCAATGTGTAGACTTTATGAAAAATTATGCGGATGAGCATCATCACGGAAAGGAAGAGGCCATTCTGTTTACCGTTATGCTGGAAAAGCTGGGGCCTGTGGCGCATAAGATGATCAACACCGGAATGCTGGTGGAGCATAATCTGGGAAGGTATCATGTACAGTCTCTGGAGGAGGCGGTAAATGCCCTCAGTAAGGAGCCTACGATGGAGGAAAAGCTGAATGTGGTTACCCATGCCTTGTCCTATGCGGATCTGCTGAGAAGGCATGCAGAAAAAGAAAATAATGTACTTTTTCCCTTTGCGGCCAGGTCTCTATCTGCGGAGGATTTGGAAAAAATTGATGAGGCAAGTAAGGTGTACGAAGAAGAAGGAAAGAAAAAAGGAATGAGCCGATACGTGGAATGGCTTATGCAGGTATACCCAAAGTAGAGCAGAGGAATCGAAATGTGGCTTGAAACCCTGAGAAATATGGTGTAATATAGGAATACAAGTTCATAGCTTGTTATAGGTTGAAACTATAACAAGCTATTTCTTTTGTGTATTAGCTTTTTTTCTTAAACTATACTATAATCTAAATATGGCGAAAACAACCTACTATGTTGGTGGGTTGACCAAACCTGTAACGGAGTACATTGCCAGCAAAAGAAGGCTTTGAGGAGCAGGGGCGGCGCTTGGAGAGGAAGGAAAATAATGATTCGTCTGGAGCACGTGACCAAGACCTTTCAAAGCAGCGGTAAGAATCTGCACGCAGTAAAGGATGTGAGCTTGACAATAGAAAAGGGAGAGATATTTGGGATTATCGGATTTTCCGGTGCCGGTAAATCTACCTTAGTACGCTGCATCAATTTGCTGGAAAGACCCACAGAAGGAGCAGTATATCTGGAAAATACCAATTTGATGGAGGTTTCCCAGGTACAGCTATTAAAGCACCGCCAAAATATGGGAATGATTTTTCAGCATTTTTATCTGCTTTCTCAGAGGAACGTACTGGATAATGTGATTTTTCCTTTGGAGATCATTGGTAAGAGGAAGCAGGAGGCCAGAAAGAAGGCTGCCGAACTTTTGGAGATCGTAGGTCTTTCAGACAAGGCAAAGGCTTATCCGGCTCAGCTTTCCGGTGGACAGAAGCAGAGAGTAGCCATTGCAAGAGCGTTGGCCACAGATCCGAAGGTATTGCTTTGTGATGAGGCCACTAGTGCATTGGATCCGGAAACTACCCGAAATATTCTGAGCTTGATTCAGGAAATCAATCAAAAGCTGGGAGTAACAGTGGTTATTATCACCCATGAGATGAAGGTCATAGAACAGATTTGTGATCGGGTGGCGGTAATGAACAAAGGACAGGTAGAGGAGATGGGAACCGTTAAGGAAGTATTTTTACATCCCAGGTCCCAAACCGCCAAGAGGCTTCTTTTGCCTCAGGGAAGTGAACTGGTGCAGGAGCTGGAGGTGGGAACCATGAGAATCGCTTTTGACGGCCAGTCCTCCTTTGAGCCCGTAATTTCCCGACTTACCCTGGAAAGCGGGGCATTGATTAATATTCTGGGAGCCAATACCGAAAATATAGGTGGAAAGGCCTATGGTCAGATGTTGATTGAGCTGCCTAAGGAAGAAGAAAGCAAGAAAAAAATCAAGGATTACTTGGCGAGTCAGGGAATTCATTATGAGGAAGGAGGGCAGGCAGATGAATAAAGTGATGCTGGAGCTGATCACCAACGGGATTGGTGAGACCTTGTATATGACGCTTACCTCTACTGTAATTGCCTATATCCTTGGAATTCCTCTGGGAGTTCTGATTTATATTACCGGCAAGGATGGTATTTGTAGGAATAGGATCATTAATTTTATTGCCGGAGTGCTTATCAATATTGTTCGATCTGTTCCGTTTTTGATTCTGGTCGTTGCCATTATCCCTTTTACCCGTATGGTGGTAGGAACCAGTATCGGGTCTACAGCAACTATTGTTCCCCTGGTAGTGGCTGCAACACCATTTGTTGCAAGAATGGTGGAATCCTCTCTGCGGGAGGTAGATGAAGGTGTAGTAGAAGCAGCCAAGGCTATGGGAGCCAGTCGTATGCAGATTATATTGAAGGTGCTCTTACCGGAGGCAAGACCTTCTTTGCTGGTAGGAGCTACCATAGCAATTGCCACGATTCTGGGCTATTCTGCCATGGCCGGTTTTGTAGGCGGCGGTGGATTGGGAGCGATTGCTATTAACTATGGCTACTACCGTTATCAGGGAGATATCATGCTGGTTACGGTGGCGCTGCTGGTCATTATTGTACAGCTCTTCCAGGAGGTAGGCGTGCGGCTGGTCAATAAGCTGGATAAGCGGCTGAAATGAAAATAAGGAGAAAGAAAACAGACTAACAATCTCTAATCTTACTGGAAGCCAAAGAGTGTGGAGGAATTCGTACTTGGAATGCAGATGTAGGGTTGGGGTTGAATATAGATAATAAGGAATGCCAAAAGAAAAGGCAAAAGGAGGACAATTATGAAAAAAAGATTCATCAAAAAAGCAGCAGCAGCTTTGACTGCAGTGGGTATCCTGGGTGGAGTACTTGCAGGCTGCGGTCAGAAGAGTGAAGAAACAGCGGCACCGGCTGCTACAGAAGGCTCTACACAGGTAGAAGAAGCTGCAACTGATCAGGGAAGTGAATTGGAAACCATTAAGGTAGGAGCAACTCCTGCACCTCATGCGGAAATTCTGGAGGTAATCAAGGACAAGCTTTTAGAAAAAGGCTATCAGTTAGAAATCGTAGAATATAACGATTATATTCTGCCCAACAATGCTGTACAGGATGGAGATTTGGATGCCAACTATTTCCAGCACCAGCCTTATCTGGATGATTTTAATGCTCAGAACGGAACCACTCTGGTAACTGTAGCAACCGTTCACTTTGAGCCCTTCGGCCTCTATGCAGGAAAAACCGCATCCTTAGAAGAGCTTAAGGAAGGGGCAAAGGTTGCCGTTCCTAACGATACGACCAATGAGGCAAGAGCGCTTCTCTTACTGGAGGCACAGGGTCTGATTAAGCTGAAAGAGGGAGCAGGTATTAATGCGACCAAAATTGATATAGTAGAAAATCCTCTGAATCTGGAAATCGTAGAGCTGGAAGCAGCACAGATTCCCAGAGCCCTGCAGGACGTAGACATTGCAGCAATCAATGGAAACTATGCGGTAGGTGCAGGATTAAGCCTAAAGGATGCTTTGGCAGTAGAGGCGGCAGATTCATTGGCAGCACAGACCTATGGCAATGTTGTTGTAGTAAAGGAAGGCAATGAAGAAAGCGAAAAGACCAAGGCTCTGGTAGAGGTAATTCTTTCTGAGGAAGTGAAGACCTTTATTAACGATAATTATGACGGAGCTGTAGTGCCGGTATTCTAAAGCCAGAACCTGAGCCTTTAAAAATTAACTATTTCAGTAATGCTACTACACACCTTGATTGACGAGGAAAAGTTACTGTTTGCCCATATGTGAAGGGCAAAAAGCCAGAATGCTCATCCTGTAAGCAGGAACACTCTCAGGCTTTGGAGTTTTATATCATAATCAAATATAAATCGGAGATGTTTCGCTAATTTAGGCAGTGGTAGAGCATCTTCGATTTTTTTTTAAAATTGCTGCACAAAGTCCCTGTGATTAAAATGCTGCTGAAGCAGCAGAATGAGAGGAAAGATGTTTCAGTTATTGTTAGTGATTATTTATCTGGCTTTCATCAGCCTTGGGCTTCCAGATTCCCTTTTGGGTTCTGCATGGCCGACTATATATAAGGAGTTTTCTGTACCCGTTTCTTATGCGGGTGGAATTTCTGTGATTATTGCCCTTGGAACAATCCTTTCCAGCCTGCAGAGTGACCGATTGACAAAAAAATTAGGAACGGGGAAGGTTACGGCTATCAGTGTACTAATGACGGCAGTTGCATTGTTTGGATTTTCAATCAGCCATAGCTATACTGCGTTATGCTTATGGGCAATTCCATATGGACTGGGAGCAGGGAGCGTGGATGCTTCTTTGAATAACTATGTAGCACTTCACTATGAAAGCAGACATATGAGCTGGCTGCATTGTATGTGGGGCATTGGAGCTTCCCTTGGCCCATATATCATGGGATATGCACTCACAACTGGACAAGGCTGGAATATGGGCTACCGCTATATTTCCGTTCTTCAAATTGTGTTAGCGGCTATTTTGTTTTTTAGTCTGTCGCTATGGAAAAAGAAAAGCATAACCGACTTAGATCAGAACAGCGAAGTAAGCTCAAAGCCTCTTTCTTTACAGCAGATTGTGAAAATGCCGGGAGCCAGGGAAATCCTGATATCATTTTTCGGTTACTGCTCTCTTGAACAGACAAGCGGATTGTGGGCAAGCAGCTATCTTGTGCTACAACGTGGCCTTGCTGCTGAAACTGCCGCTGGATTTGCGAGCCTGTTTTTTGTTGGTATTACTATAGGAAGAGCCGTTGGTGGATTTTTAACAATGAAATTGAATGATACGCAGATGATACGGCTTGGACTGGGACTTATAATGTGCGGAATTGTATGTTTGCTTTTACCTTTTGGAAGCATGGCTGCCTTATTCGGTCTGGTCTTTATTGGTTTAGGATGCGCTCCGGTTTACCCCTCAATTATACATTCCACACCGAAACATTTTGGAGCGGATAAATCGCAGGCCATGATTGGAGTACAAATGGCATCTGCTTATGTAGGAACCTGTATTATGCCACCAGTATTTGGTCTTATCGCAAATCATATCAGCATTTCCTTGTTTCCTGTTTATTTATTGACAATACTGGTACTTATTACTGTCATGTACGAAAAAATGTTATCTAAAGTATGTGTCAATAAATGAGGCTGCGCAGTGTGATAGATTGTAGCTATTCAGAGCTGTGCAAATTTATAAGATTTACTAATGATAAGTGAGAAAGGGATTACTTAAATGGGGAAAAATAGGGTATTTTATGTCTATTGGGTTTTATTTTATTATCAGTAGTTTTAGCTATAACTGTAATTCCGGGAGAAGTTGAAAACCCGGGAGTCCAAAAATATGAAGAAGAGTCTCAGGCATTAGGAGGAAAAAGGGAAGTAGTTGAAGATGTCGGCACTACAATAGAAATTTACCGGGAACAATTTACGATGTTTGAGGGAGAGTGGAAAATAGTAAAGTATGCAGGGTATGGAGTAGAGTCACACAGCGAAGAGATATATACTCAAGAATATCAAAGTCGGTTAGAAAAGCATATAGATACGGTCACACAGGAATATGAGGGGAAAATATTATCTATTGATGACACAAACATTACTGCTTTTTGGCCGGTTTCCGAAGGATTTTACTTTGAATCTTATTTGGACTTATTTCATGTCATCAGACAACCGGCAACTTTAGAATGGGAACCCCCTTTTTGGGCATTTAATATAGAGCTGAAGGGTGATAATGAGTGGAAGCGGATCATTAAGAGTGGGGATAACCAATATTTTTTGCTGGTAAAAGGTTGCTTTTTTGAACTTAGCAGGAGTGAGTAACAGGACCATAGGTAAAGAACAGAATATAATATAGTTAATTTAAAACCATTGCATTAGCTTATTTCTATATTGAGACAGAGAATACAGGGGAAACCTGAGAGATTGTTGGTTTACTGCATCAGGAAGTCCGCAACTCTGTCTTCTCTGCAGTGACAGCTATTGACATCAGGGAAAGGGTCATGCTATTCTGATAACAGTTACTATTTATTTTCAGATAGCAGGTTTTTAGGGGAAAACGGGGGAGTGTATGAAACTGAAAAAGTTAATTCTGATCATAGTAGGCTGTTTGTCAGTAGGCTTGGGTGCATTAGGGAGTGTACTTCCCTTATTGCCTACTTTTCCTTTTCTGTTATTGGCTACCATATGCTTTACCAGAAGCTCCGAAAGGCTTCAGATATGGTTTATGGGAACCAAGCTCTACAAGGATAATCTGGAAAGCTATGTGAAGGGGGAAGGAATGACACTGAAAACGAAGCTCAGGATCATGGGAATGAGTACATTCTTTATGGCTATCAGCTTTTTTGCCCTGTACAAGGTGCCTATAGGACAGGCGATCGTGGCTCTGATCTGGATTGCTCTGGCTTTCTATTTTACCTTTGGGATAAAGACGATGAAGATAGACGGAGCAATAGATTGAAATAGTGATGAATAAGAAAAGCGGCCCCAATCCCTGGAAAAGAGAGAGGGGCTTTTATCAAACATCGAATCGGAGGAATTTATGATTATCGGAACACATATGTCCATTGCGGGAGGGTTGGAAAAAACGGCAAAAGCGGTGGTGGCCATGGAGGCCAATACCATGCAGATTTTCAGTCGTAATCCCAGAGGTTCCAATTTTAAGGATCCAACGGATAAGGAAATGGCAGCCTTCCAGGAGATTCGCAGAAAGCAGGGGTGGGGACCCCTTCTGGCTCATGCCCCCTATACCATGAATCCGGCCAGCAATCAGGAGAAAATATATGAATTTGCCTGTATGGTGCTTAAAGAGGATATAGCCAGAATGGACAGACTGGAAATAGAGAATATGGTTTTTCATCCCGGCAGTCATACCGGTATTGGGGTAGAAGAAGGAATTAAAAATATAGTTGCAGCCTTGAACCAGGCCATTACAGGAGAGGAAAGGATCATGGTATTGCTGGAAACCATGTCCGGCAAGGGAACAGAAATCGGGTATGAATTTGAGCAGCTTAGAGAAATCCGTGACCGTGCAGCTCATCCGGAACGGATAGGGGTATGTCTGGATACCTGCCACATTTTTTCGGCAGGCTACGATATCGTCAATGATCTGGACGGAGTCATTTATGAATTTGACCGGATAATCGGGCTTGAGCATCTGAAGGCGATCCATTTTAATGATAGCTGTACGCCTTTTGGAGCGAAGAAGGATCGTCATGCCACCATAGGTAATGGAGAAATCGGAATGGAAGCACTGCTTCGGGTATTGACGCATCCGCAGCTTAAGGCTCTGCCCTTTTATCTGGAAACTCCATTAGAGGATTCCGGCCATAAGGAGGAGATTCGGATGCTGAAGGATAAAGTGGGAGCGGCATAGCAGATTCTCTGATTAAGGATTAATAGATGAGAGTTTTCTCATATTTGTCAGCGAGAATGATTTAAAAAGGGAGGAAGAGATGCAGAATTTTATTCAGTATTCACCCACGGAGATTGTGTTTGGGAAGGATACCCAGCATCAGGTGGGAGCACAGGTGAAAAAATGGGGAGGAAGCAAGACGCTTATTGTCTACGGACAGGGAAGTGTGGTTCGAAGCGGTCTGCTGGATCAGGTAAAGGCTTCTTTGGAAAAAGAAGGAGTCTCATACTGTGAATGGAGTGGAGTGCAGCCCAATCCCAGACTGGCTCATGCACAGGTGGGCTGTGAGCTTGCTGTCAGGGAAGGTGTGGATTTTATTCTGGGAGTGGGAGGCGGAAGTGTAATTGATACGGCTAAGGCTATTGCCCATGGAGTGGCAAATCCGCAAAACCCGATATGGGATATCTGGACAGGAAAGGTGAAGCTGACAAAAACCACGCCCGTTGGAGTGGTTCTGACCATTTCGGCGGCAGGAAGTGAAACCAGCGATTCAGCGGTTTTGACTAATGAAGAGGTAGGGAAAAAAGCAGGTATCAATACGGATTTGAACCGCCCCGTATTTGCCATAATGAATCCGGAACTGACTTATACATTGCCCAAGTTTCAGATAGCCTGCGGAGTGGTAGATATCATGATGCACACTCTGGAACGATATTTTATCCCCAACAGCAGGAATCGAATGACGGATGAAATTGCACAGGGACTGTTGAGAACCGTTATCGACAGTGGAAGGGTGGCCATGAAGAATCCTTCTGATTATGATGCTATGAGTGAAATTATGTGGTGCGGCAGTCTGTCCCATAATAATCTTACGGGTCTGGGAAGAGCAAAGGATTTCTCCGTACATAAAATGGGTCATGCCCTGGGGGCACGTTTTGATAAGGCTCATGGGGCCACACTCTCAGCGATCTGGGAGGCATGGGCGCTCTATGGTTATCAGAATGATCTTGAGCGGTTTAAGCATTATGGAAAAACCGTATGGGGAATAGAAACAGAGGAGCCTGAAGCTGCGGCCAGAGAAGCAATAGCCTGTACAGTAGAGTATTTTCGTGAGCTGAATATGCCCACCTGCCTGTCAGAATTAGGGGTTGGTATTCAGGAGGAAAAGGTACTTAGAGAGCTTGCAATGGATGCAACCATGAAGGACACTGTTGTGCTGTCTCATTTGAGAAAGCTAAGGGCAGAAGATGTCTACCAGATTTATGTGAAGGCAAATCATTAAGCAGGAAAAAAGGAAAGCTGTCGGACAAAAGCGCTGGCAGCTTTTTCATATAGAAACAGACGAACAGGGAAGTTAATGAAAATTTTTTCGCAATAAGAAGTCTTGACGATTCTGCATCAATATGATAAATTGATTTAATGTTAGAGAGCGCTAACTCTTGAAATAGAAGAGGCTCTGTTTTTTTAGACCAGAAGGTTAGAGGAAACTAATATTAATGAGTGAGGACTTATTCGAAAGGGAGTAATTGACCTTGCTCATATGTAAGGAGTAGATCAGATATGCGAAAATACGGTTCAACGTTAGTCCTGGTATTGGTTCTTTTCATTCTCTCCGTCTGCTCCCTGTTTATCGGTGTTATAGACGTGAATTTACAGGGCTTGCTGGGAGGAAATGTGGAGCAGCTTCATATATTTTTGGCATCCCGCCTTCCCCGTCTTCTGGCAATACTTTGTACTGGGGTAGGAATGAGTGTTGCCGGCTTAATTATGCAGCAGCTATGTATGAATAAATTTGTATCGCCAACTACGGGAGCTACCATTGCCTCGGCAGAGCTGGGAGTGCTGATCGCCCTCTTGTTCATGCCTTCCTCTACCCTTTGGGGAAGAGCTTTGTTTGCTTTTGCCGCAGCAATTCTGGGGATCTGGATTTTTGTCTGGTTCATTCAGAGAATCACCTTTAAGGATGTGGTCATGGTTCCTCTGGTGGGGATAATGTTCAGTAACGTGATTGGCGGGATCACCAATTACCTTGCCTACAAATATGAAATGACACAGGCGTTGTCCAGTTGGCTGGTGGGACATTTTGCTTTGGTAATTCGGGGAAGATATGAAATTGTCTATCTTGTACTTCCGCTGGTCATTCTTGCGTTCTTGTTTGCTACACACTTTAATATCGTAGGTATGGGAAAGGATTTTTCACAAAATCTGGGAGTGAATTATAATCTGGTACTGTTCTTGGGGTTGGGAATTGCAGCCATGATTACGGCCAGCGTGGTGGTTGTGGTAGGTGCCATTTCCTACATAGGTCTGATCGTCCCCAATCTGGTGGCTCTTTTTAAGGGAGATAAGATTAAGGGTACTTTAATTGATACAGCTCTTTTTGGTGCTGTTTTTGTACTGGCCTGCGATATGCTTGGGAGAGTGATCATTGCACCCTTCGAGCTGCCTATCGAGCTGATTATAGGAGTGTTGGGAAGCATTCTGTTCATCGGTCTGCTCTTTTACCGACTGAAAAATGGACGCAGGGCAGTGGCATGGCTGAAAAAGGTCAAACCGGAGCAACAGTCCTGCTAAGGGCAATATATGTTTTCGGGCATTTGCATAAATGTGTATGCCTCTGAATGGTTAGTGGGAAGCTATCAACAGAAAATTACAGCATATTGGAATGGAGGAAAAATGCGGGCGAGTTCATATGTGTTAAATAAAAAGCGGATATTTACCCTTTATCCGCAGCTTGAAGAGGAAAGGGCAGAAAGGAAAACAGGCAGTCGGGCAGATATCAGGACAAAGCTGATGATTCTGTCTATTCTGGTGCTTTTGGCGGCAGCGGCTTATTTGACCGTAGGTGTTCACTTTGAAAATCAGCGATTGATGAATTATGCCTTCAGTCTGCGAACTCCCAAGCTGATCGTTATGGCTATTGCGGCCTTTGCCATCGGAGGAGCCTCTATCGTATTTCAGTCCATCATTAATAATACCATTGTAACCCCCTGTCTTTTGGGGATGAATTCTCTATATACGCTGATTCATACAGCAGTGGTTTTTTTTGCGGGCAGCGGAAGCATTCTGGCAGTCAATGCCAATCTGGCTTTTGCGGCTGATCTTATCTTGATGAGTGTAGCAGCCACCTTTATTTACAGCTACCTGTTTCGAAAAACCAATCACAATGTGCTTTATGTGCTGCTGGTAGGAACCGTTCTCAGCTCCTTTTTCGGAAGCCTCCAGGGCACCATGATAAGAGTAATGGATCCCAATGAATACGACAGTCTTCTGGCTACATTGGTGGCCAGTCTGAGCAATATCAACGGAGAAATCATTACGGTATCTTTATTGGTGCTGGCAGGGGTGATTTTTCTTCTGCGAAAGGAATTGGCACTGCTGGATGTGATTACCCTGGGGAAAAACCAGGCCATTAACCTGGGTGTGGACTATGACCGCACCATTCGCAGACTTTTATGGGGAGTAACGATCTGCATTGCAGTGGCAACGGCCATGGTAGGGCCTATTTCCTTCCTGGGGCTGATTATTGCCAATCTATCAAGACAATTGTTTAAAACCTATCGTCATAGCGTATTGATTACAGGAGCAACACTTTTCGGCATGGTGCTGTTGATGGGAGGGCAACTGATAGTAGAGCATATTTTTGTGTATTCGGTACCGATCAGTGTGTTTATCACAGTGGGAGGAGGTTTGTATTTCCTGTATCTGCTTTTAAAAGGAAGAAAGAGTATATAGACGGGAAGGTCAAAGAAATGCAAAGGGGATTTGCAATGCTTTGAAACGGAGGTAAAAATGAATATTCGAAAGCTAACTAAACGTTATGATGGGAAGGCAGTGGTTGACGGAGTCAGCTTTACTATTCCAAAGGGGAAGGTAACCTCCCTGATTGGGCCTAACGGAGCCGGAAAATCTACCGTAATGGGAATGATTTCCCGCCTCATTGCAAGAGATGAGGGAATGGTGGATTTTGAAGGAAAAGAAATGAAACAGTGGAAAAGCAGGGAATTGTCCAAAAGACTGGCCATTTTAACCCAGCATAACAATGTACAGATGAAGCTGACGGTCAGAGAATTGGTTGCCTTTGGCCGATTCCCCTATTCTGGCAACAGGCTGACAGCAGAGGACGAAGGAATTATAGATAATGCTATTTCCTATATGGAGCTTGAGGAATTCGAGCAAAGATTTATTGATGAGCTTTCCGGAGGACAGAGACAGCGGGCATATATTGCCATGGTCATTGCCCAGGATACGGATTATGTTTTATTAGATGAACCTACCAACAATCTGGATATTTATCATGCTTCCAATATGATGAAGATGGCCAGACGTCTTTGTGATGAATTAGGGAAAACCGTAATTCTTGTGCTTCACGAGCTCAATTATGCAGCCTTTTATTCTGACTATATTTGTGCTTTTGCAAATGGTCGAATAGAGAAATTCGGAACAGTTAAGGAGGTGATGCAAAAAGACGTACTGGGAAAAATCTACAATGTAGATTTTGAAATTATGGAAATACAGGGAAAGCCCCTGTCGATTTATTATTAATTCATGTAGCTATTCAGTATCCTTATAGTTACCAATTATTTTTTAGTATGCTGATATGCATAGGAGGACAATGAAATGAAAAAATTCTTTACACTAACCTTAGTTTTGCTTTTTGCTCTTAGTCTGGTAGCCTGCGGCAATAGTGGGGCTGCTGGGAATACGGAACCTGACACACAGACTCAGGAAAGTGCGGAGGCTACCCGGGAGGCAGAAACGCAGACGAATACCGAAGCACCGGAAACCCTTACCATTACTTCACTTAATCAGAATCGTGAAGCAGTTGAGATTGAGGTTCCCTATGATCCTCAAAGAATTGCCATTTTAGACATGGCTGCTTTAGATATCCTGGATAACCTGGGATTGGGGAATCGGGTGGTAGGAAGCGCCAAAACTTCATTAGAGTATTTAAAGGTCTATAATCCGGGGGATACCATTGCCAATCTGGGAACCATTAAGGAGGCAGATATGGAGGCTGTAATGGCCTGTGAACCGGATGTGATTTTTATCGGGGGGCGTTTAAGCAGCTCCTACGAGGCGCTGAGTGAAATTGCGCCGGTAGTTTATCTGTCAACAGACGCTGAGCTGGGTGTAGTTGAAAGCACCAAGCAGAATGCACGTACTATTGCTTCACTTTTCGGGAAGGAAGCGGAAATTGAAGAAAAGCTGGCGGGCTTTGATGAAAGGATCGCAACACTTGCAGCCTTTGCAGAAGGGAAAAATACCATTGTAGGTATGTGCACCAGCGGCAGCTTCAATGTGGTTGGAAATGATGGACGCTGCTCCATCATCGGTGTGGAAATTGGATTTGAAAATATTGGAGTGGCAGATGAGGTACAGACCTCCACTCATGGCAATGAGGCTTCCTTTGAGTACATCGTACAAAAGAAACCGGAATATATTTTTGTGATGGACAGGGATGCGGCTATTCAGACAGAAGGGGCTAAGCTGGCCCAGGAAATCATGGAAAATGAGTTGGTTATGGGAACGGATGCCTATAAGGATGGAAAGATCATTTATCTGGCTCATCCGGCGGTATGGTATACTGCCGAAGGTGGGGTGACTGCACTTGATTTAATGCTTCAGGACTTGGAAACCCCCTTGCTGGCACAATAATAACAGAAGGAAAAAAGAAGACCCTACGGGGTTTTCTTTTTTCCTTAATTGTTAGTTGAAACTAATAAAAGGTAACCATTCAGGATTCAACGGATAAAGATAAGAGAGGAAACCATGATCAAAAGCTATATGCCCACGCAAAATGAGCAAAGTACGGCTTACAGCCAGTCGGCTATGGAAAAGGAAGAAATCATCAATCTGCTCCGCCAGGAAGGATATCGGATCACCAGGCAGAGATTGGCTCTATTGGAGGTTATTTTGGAGAATGAGTGTGTCTGCTGTAAGGAAATCTATTTTCAGGTACACAAAAAAATGCCGCAGATAGGGATAGCGACCATCTATCGGATGATTAATACTCTGGAGGAGGTGGGGGCAATCAAAAGGAAAAATATTTATCAGATATACCCCAGGGAGAACTACAGGGTGAAGGACTGCATCGTTCGAAGTACTGAGGGAGAACAGTTTACCCTTACGGAGGAGGAGCTTTATCGGATAATGGAAGCAGGAATGAAAAGTCTGGGTTTAGCTGAGGGAAAAACGATACAACAGATTATTGCAGTAAAGTAAAAATGAGAAAAACTATCAATAAGGGCCGGAATTCTTCAGCCTACAACATCGGCACTTTTACACAATACTTCTACCCTGTTGATTACATTGGACAGCATGAAGGAGATAATCAAATAGTATTTAGGCGGTTAAAGCCATCAGATTTTATGCAGAATAGAAAAACCCGGGGCATAACAGACTCGGGTTTTTGTTATTTTTAGTAAAGTAAAAATAATCCAATAAATAATCAACAAAATCCTATATTGCCACTTTGGTTTATAGTACAATTAGAAGATACCAGGGTCAAAAGGTCTGAACCCACATGAGCTTGCTCAAATGTGGGTGAATGTCCTTGAGACCCGCCAAAATATGAGCTTAAAAGTGGGGCGTAACATCATTAGAAGAAGAAATGTAACTCTTCAGTAGATATGTGCTTTGTTGGCTGACCGTGAGAAAGAACAGTGACAGCAAGCACCAATTCATTTGCGAAATATATTAGATATGGATTTATGCTCTTAATGATGAGGGTACTGAATAGTTATGGAGAAATAAGGAAACGGAGAGCCGTTATGCCCAAGAACAGAACGAAGGATCTTCTGGAGCAGTTTCTCTGGGGATCTAAGAAGAAGCACTCCTCATTAAGGCAGCAGGTAACCAGAATTATCGTAGTTTGCTGTATTAGTGCGGTAACCATTCAGGCCATTGTGATGCTGACCATGATTCTTAACCAATATGTCAGCCAGGAGAAGGAGGATACTCTGTATATTCTGGAGAGTGCCAATACCAGAATGGACAATACCATTCAGTACCTGGAAGAAATGACCCTGTCCATTCAACACAATATTGGAGTGAAGAAGTTTCTGACTACTCACCTGTATAGCGCCGAAAGTGCGGCGGAGCAGCTTAAGACCGTAACAAACCTGTTTTCTGAACGAAATCGCCTGGATACTCAGGAACCGTTTGTAGAAAAGGTTTATCTGTTTCAGGAGTCAGGGCGTGCAATTTATAATTTGTATTATCCTGCTACCGTATCGGAGATCGAAAGGGATGAGCACAAATTCAGCAAGATGAATCAGCGCTTTCTGGAGCAGACCAGAGCCTTTTACTACGAATTAGAGGAAAACTATGTAAATCTTTGTCTAAAGCTGTACAATGAAGATATGGATTCTGTCGGGACCTGTATTTTCGCTTTAAATAGAGCCGGAATAGAAGATATTTATTCCAATCTGGATAAGATGAAGCAGTGTGGTTGGGCGATTTGTCAGGAAGAAGAGGTGATTTTGGGAAGAGGCAGCCTGGAAATGCTGAAAAAAGGTTCTCTGGAGCATACCATGAAAACCGGCTTTGGACTTACCCTGTATGCAGCCATTTCGCCCTGGCAGGTCTACAGTTCGTTGGGAACTACTATGCTGATCCTGGTAGTCATTTCGGCAGCAATCATCTTTCTGGTTTCCTTGCTGGGCTACATTCTGGCAAGATATTTTGTTCATCCGTTGGAAACCATCGCAGAAAAGATCAAGCTGGTGGGAAAGGGAAATTTTGACACTAAGCTGGGAGAGTATCGGGCAGAGGAATTGAATAATATCAGTGAAAAATTCAATGAAATGACCGGATATATCAATATGCTTGTGACGGAGGTTTATGAAACTCAGTTGATTGCCACTCAGGCGCAGATCAAGTATCTTCAGGCACAGATGAATCCTCATTTTTTATTTAATGTACTCTCCATGATTGAAATGAAGGCAGCCGTGAACGGAGACGGAGAGGTTCGGGAGATGCTGTTTAAGCTGTCCAAGCTGTATCAGGGAAAGATTTTCAGAAAGGATCAGCATTTTATCCGACTGGAAGAAGAAATGGAGATCGTAGACTTCTATTTGTCATTACAAAACAGTCGTTTTGGCGATAAGATTACATATTCCATAGAATATGAGGGCGGGCAGGAGGATTATCGACAATTTCTGGTTCCCAGGCTAAGCATTGAACCCAGTGTGGAAAATGCTGTCTGTCACGGACTTGAGCCTAAGGAAGGAAATGGACATATTCATATCCGTGTAGCCATACAGGATAAAAAGGAGCTGTCCATCAGCATTCGGGATAACGGTGTGGGCTTTGAGACAAGCAGCCTGAGCTATCACAGGGAGGATATCGGGCATAGCCATGTAGGAATTTATAATACGGACAGGATGATTAAAAACCTTTGTGGGGAAGCCTTTGGATTGAGTATTTTCAGCAGTCCGGGGGAGGGGACACAGGTACTGATCAAATTGCCGGCAAAAACACAGGAAGAAGAGAAGGAAGGATCAAGCTATGTGGAAAGTGATGGTAGCAGACGATGAAACCTATATGCTGGAGGCCTTTGATAAGCTGGTGGATTGGGAGAAAATGGGCTGTCAGCTAGTGTACAGAGCCACAAACGGCAAGGAGGTAATCAAGCACTTGGAAAAGGTCAGACCGGATATTGTGATTACCGACATAAAGATGCCGCTTATGGATGGAATTGAGGTGGCCAGATATATTTATGAGACAGGATTGGAGACCAAGGTGATCATTCTCACCGCTTATGCTGATTTTGCCTATGCACAGGAGGCCATTGCCTATGATGTCTGCGGCTATGTGGTAAAAACGGCAATGATGGAAATGCTGCCGGGAGCCATTGATAAGGCTATACAAAAGCTGAGTGATGTAACGGCGAAGGAGGAGGAGCTGCCGGAAAAATTTTCTGAGGATATTTTCGGAAAGCTGCAAAGATATATTGAAGAAAACTACATGAAGAAGATGACGCTGGCAGATATATCCAGAGATATTCATGCTAATGCCAGCTATTTGAGCAGGCTGTACAAGAGCAAAACCGGTCAGAATCTTTTTGACAGCATCAACCGGATGAAGCTGAAAAAGGCGAAGAAGTATATTGCCGGAGGCTGTCGTATCTTTGAGGCAGCGGAGCTGGTAGGCTTTGAGGATGTGTCCTATTTTTCCCGGGTATTCAAAAAGCTGGAGGGCTGTTCTCCCCGGGAATATGAAAAAAGCATACAGCAGAAAGGGGTAAAGAGTGAACAGGCAAATCCAGGAAATTAAGAAGCGAATACCGGTAAGCCGCAGGAGGGGAATGAGGGCGCTTCTTTGTTTGCTGCTGCTCCTGCTTATGGGCTGTGAGAGCAAGCCAGAAGAATCAGTAGAGATTACCTTGATTCATGGCTGGGGAAATACGGAAGCGGATCATGTTGCCATGAGACAAATTTATCAGGATTTTGAAAAGGAGCATCCTCAAATCAAATTGAATCTGGTGTCCATGCCCTCTTCGGAAGACGTAATTACCAAGGTTGAAGATATGCTTACAGTAGGCGAAATACCGGATATCGTTTTTACCGGCGGAATAGGAAGAGAAACCATCTATGATTTTATGGTGGAAAATGAGTATGCGGTAGATTTGATGCCCTATATTGAAGCTGACGAGAGCTTTCGAAAGGATGTATCAGAGTCTATCCTGTCCTATTGGACAGAGGAGGGAAACCGGCTGTATACCGTTTCTGACGTGCTGCTGATGAGCGGATATTGGTATAATACAGAGATTTTTGAAAAGGCAGGGATAGAGGAGCTGCCAACCAACTGGGAGGAATTTATTCAGGTCTGTCAAAAGCTCTCCCAATGGGCTCATCACCAGGAAGCAGAGATGGTTCCGATCATTCTGGATACGGATCATATTCTTTATCTTACAGATGCCATGCTGGCAGCCATTGATCCGCAGGTATTAGAGGGAATAGGGGAGAATCGGATCAATATCTATTCGGAGGAATTTCAACAGGTACTGGATCAGCTTGAAGAGATATACCATTACTCGGATATTATGGACAATTATACCTATCGGGATACACTCAGAAGCTTTAACAATCGTGAAACGGCCATCTATATTAACGGAGTTTGGGCAAATTCCATGATTGATGACAAATTGAGGGTCAGCTATGCTGCATTTCCTTATACAGAATCGGGAGGCTTGTCCAATATCTCCTCCTGTGTAGGCTATATTCTGGGAAAAAGCGGTGACCGCAGAAAAGAGGAGGCCAGTGTAGAATTCATTAAATATATGCTTAGTGAACCGGTGGCTTCAAGAATCCTTATGGAAACGGGACAGATTCCCTCCAATCCCAGAGTAGAAATCCGCCAGGAAGAGAATGAGCGCCTTTCCCAGGCAGTCCGGTGTGTAAAACAAGCGGGGTATATTATGGAAACACCTGCCAATATATGGGACTCTTCACTAAAAACAGCCTATGGGGAGAGCACAAAGATGTATCTGGAAGAAAGAATTACGCTGAGTGAGTTTTCAAGACGCCTAAAAGAAAGGTAAATATATTGCAACTTCCTGAAAATAATAGTAAAAAAAATCATTTTTTGAGAAAAGAGAATCCATTCATTTTGGAAGCCTTTCATGAGATGATGTTTACACAAAATAAATACTTTGTTGGGAGGTTAACATGAAACGAAAACTTGTATCTATTGTTTTGGCAGCAGCCATGGTGGGCGGCATTCTCGCAGGCTGCGGCAACGGCGGCAGCACCGAAACGAACGCAACTGATAATGCAGGAACCAGTACAGAGACCACGGCTTCTCAGGAATCGACAGCTAACGGGGATAAGGAAGTGTTAAAGTTCTATCACGCCTTTTTCCATGAGGAGAGCGAATGGGCACCGGCAGCAGTGATGAGAGATATTTATCAGGACTTTGCAGATGCTCATGCGGATGGCCCCGTTATCTTCGAAGCTATCCCGGTTGAGGACAGTGTTCAGGTTGCTACGAATGAAATCGCAGGCGGTTCTTTCCCTGATATGGTAGACCTTGCAGGAAACCAGGTTCCTCTGGCAGCTATTTCTCAGAATCTGGTTATCGACTTAAAGCCCTATATTGATGCAGAAGGACTGCAGAGCAAGGTGGGAATCAACTATACCATGAATGATGAGAATGGTGCAATTTATTCCGTTCATGATCAGCTTACCACATTAGGTCTGTGGTACAATGCAGATTTGTATAAGGAGGCAGGTGCAGCTACTCCTGATCAGTGGAAGAGCTATGAGGATATGGCAAAGGCTATGGAAGCAATCAGAACCTATGGTGCCGCTGACGGTATCTACGGCTACAGTGCAGGACAGGCTTCCAGTCGTTTGTTCAATGCTTATATGGGACAGCTCAATCCCGAATATGCAGCTAACGAGCTGACGGAAGAGGCAATTAACTCCGAAGAGTTTGCTACCGTATTTAAGACCGTTGCAGCTTTGGATCAGGCTAATGGCTCTGCTAACAGTACCATTAATGCAGGTGATTTCTCCGGTGATTTTGCCAACGGAAAATGTGCAACATGGATCAATGGCGTATGGGCGGCAAGTTCTTTTGGAGATGTTAAGTTTGATGTTCAGCCCGGCCTTTATCCCGGAAGTGCATCTCTTTCAGCACCCGGTGGCGGAATTACCATTTCCAGCGGATTGTCTGAAGCACAGCAGGAGCTGGCACTGGAATTTTTGAAATACATGACAAGTGATGAGGTTCAGTCCAGAATCTTCCTGGAAGTAAATGCTCATCCCTGCAATACGGATATTGATTTGAATGCTTTGGCAGAAACCAGCGATGATCCCACTGTTAAGCTTTTGGCACAGGCTTGCTCTCAGGCAAATGAGGCAGCTTCCATTACCAAGAACATGAACAGTGCTTGGGGACAGGATGTGTGGGAAGCAATTTTTAAGAAGCTGATTGAATGTTCGGTAGAGGGAACAGATATTGATGCTAAATTGGCTGAATTGCAGACTGAGCTAATCGGTTTGATTGGATAATCCCTATGAGCGAGGGCCTGTTTCTTTCTGGAAAAGAAACGGGTCCTTTCTTATGACATAAGCGTATGAAAGTGCTGCCTCAGGCAGCAGAATAAGAGGTGAAAATGAAAAGGAAGTTTAACAGAAATCTGTTTATTCTATTGTTCCTGATCCCCTCCTGTTTGTGCCTTTTGGTGTTTTACATCTATCCGATTGCTCAGATTCTGATTACCAGCTTTTACAAATGGGATTATACAAATCTGGCCAATCCTGAGATATTGCCGGCAGGAGAACGGTTATCCAACTACAAGTATATTTTTACGCAGTACCCTTATTTTTGGGAGGCGCTTAAAAATTCCCTGTGCTGGGCACTGGTGGGAATATTTATTCAGGTGCCTTTGACGCTGGTGGTGGCCATCGTCATTTCTAAGGGGCTCAAATTTTCACGGTTTGCCCGGAATGTTTACATCGTTCCCAGTGTGATTTCCAGTGCGGCCATGGGGCTGATTTTTTTGCAGCTTTATAATGCAAGGTATGGCCCCATTCAGCAGATCATCAATATCTTTAAGCCTGACTTTAGAGACAGTATCTTACTGGTTGAGGGGGTCAACTTCTGGGCCATTGTATTTGCCTATGTGTTCTTTTGCGGTACCACGACCATCATGCTTTTGGGGCAGATTCACGGAATTGCACCGGAGCTGTATGAGGCAGCCATGATTGACGGAGCAAAAGGCTGGAAGAGAGAATTATACATTACGATTCCCCTGGTGAAGCCCACAATAAAAACGGTAACTACACTTGCTGGAACTGCCGGCTTTTTAATTTATAATGAAGTGTTTTTCCTGACCAATGGGGCGGCAGGGACAAAGTCAATCAGTTTCATTATTCGTGAGCTGGCCATTACCAGTCCCCGTACTCAGTATGCAAGAGCCAATACCATTGGCGTGGTACAGATAGCCATAGGACTGGTGCTGATTGCAATCATCAATTGGGTATTTTCCCATGATAAATACTCCTTAAGAGGAAAGAGGAAAGGTTGAAAGAATTAGATTCTTTCAACCCGGGATTTGTGCGGATGCACAAAGTCCCTGTGATTAAAATGCTGCTAAAGCAGCAGAATGAGAGGTAAAATGAGAGCAAAAAAAATAAAAGAAACTAATCCCATGAGTGTGAAAAAGGGAGAGGCTGTGTTCTGCTACTGCATTATGCTTATTATCTGTCTAATCGCACTGTTTCCCATTCTCTGGGTATTTATCTCTTCTTTTAAGGCGGATTTACTGGCAGAGCCGGGCTTCAGCCTTCCCAGCAGCATCCATGCTGACGGCTATGTTCGTGTATTTACCAAGCTGGGAATCGGAACCTATTTTATGAACAGCTTTATCTGTGCTACGCTGGGTACCATGATCAGTATTACGATGCTGTCTATGGCAGCTTATGTGGTGGCCAGATTTAAGTTTCCCGGAAGAGGATTGATTACAGCAGCTTTTATGGCGACCATGTTCGTGCCGCCTTCGGCGCTGACCTTTCCCATCTATAATCTGGTAAAACGCTTTAATCTGTTTAACACCAGAACGGGACTGGTCTTTGTATATGCCTGTATCGGTATTGCTATCAGCTTTATGGTGATTCGAAATTATTTTGCCATTATTCCAACGGAACTAGACGAGGCAGCCAGAATTGACGGCTGCACCTACTGGCAGAATTTTGCCAGGGTGATCCTGCCGATAGCCAGACCGGGAATTATGACAGCAGCCATTTTAAACTGGCTTCAATTATGGAATGAGTTTTACTGGTCCTCCCTGTTAATTATTGATAGAAGCAAGATGACGGTACCGGCTATTCTTTCTCAGTTTACCACCAGCTTCAGAACGGATTATAATGGTCTTCTGTCTGCCATCGTGGTAATTATTATTCCTCCTATAGTGATTTTCTGTCTGTTCAGCAAATACTTTATCGAAGCCCTGTCCGGCGGTGCCGTGAAGGGTTAGTACACTGGTACACGGATACTGACGGGGAGGAAGCCGGACAGAATAAGCCGTTCACGGCATCAGTGAAACGTTTTGGAATGGAGGTAAGAATGAAACAGGTAACAGCAATTTTGATTGGTGCGGGAAATCGAGGGGCAGAGGCCTATGCTTCCTATGCCTTAAAATTTCCCGGAGAGCTGTCCTTTGTGGGAGTGGCAGAGCCAAGAAAGGACAGAAGAGAAGAATTTGCAAGAAAGCATAAGATAGAAGACAGATATGCCCTGGCAGACTGGAAGGAATTACTGGCCTTTCCACGTCTGGCAGACTGTGTACTTATCTGTACTCAGGATCAGCTTCACGTTGAGCCTATGAAGAGGGCTATGGAGCTGGGTTATGACATTCTTTGCGAAAAGCCTATCAGCCCCAGCAAGGAGGAGCTTCTTATGCTGAAGAAAGAAACAGCCTCCTATCCGGGGCTGATCAGTGTGGCTCATGTTCTTCGCTATTCTCCATTTTTTCGCAAGATAAAGGAGATTATACAAAGCGGCGTACTGGGACAGTTGGTTAATATTCAGCATATGGAAAGTGTGGGTTACTGGCATATGGCTCACAGCTTTGTCAGAGGAAACTGGGCAAACAGCCAAGAAAGCTGTCCCATGATTTTGGCTAAATGCTGCCATGATTTTGACATTCTTCTTTATTTGGTGGAAAAGCCCTGCAAGCGAGTGTCCAGCTTTGGCAGACTGAGCCATTTTACACCGGAAAACGCTCCTGAAGGAGCGCCTTTAAGATGTACGGATGGTTGTATGCACAAGGATAACTGTCCCTTCTTTGCTCCCCGCTTCTATGAGGAGCATCCACAGGCCGCAGCAGGGGGCTTTCGTAAGGTGGTTGCCATGGGAGAGAGACAGCAGGATCTTTTGGAGGCCTTACAAACAGGACCTTACGGAAGATGTGTTTACCATTGCCATAATGATGTAGTGGATCATCAGGTGGTGAATCTGGAATTTGAAGGAGGGATCACCGCCAGTGTAACCATGTGCGCCTTTACCAACCTTTGTGAGAGAACGATTACGATTCAGGGAACCAGAGGAGAACTGCAGGGAAGGATGGAAGAGGATCGTATTCAGGTGGTGGACTTTGTTACCGGAAATAAGAGTGTCTATGAGCTGAATACGCCGAAGACCGGACATAGCGGCAGCGATGCAGCTATGATGAAAGAACTGGTGAGTCTGATTTCCACCCAGAGGCAGTCAGAGAGTGTAAGCAAAGCAATAGAGGCCATTGACAGTCATCTTATAGCCTTTGCGGCAGAGGAAAGCCGGATTCAGCAGGGCAAGGTAATAGAGCTGTAAAGCATGAACCTTACCTTGGCAAAAAGACGGCGAAGCGGGCAGAAAATGGTTAAAGAAAATAGAAAGTTTGGAGGAAAAAGAGTTGAATCAGGAAATCAGAAAACGCACAGAGTGGTTTATGCATGATCGCTTTGGGATGTTCATTCACTGGGGACTGTATTCTATTCCGGCCTGCGGTGAGTGGGTGATGTCTTGGAAGGAAATGACTGTAGAGGAGTATGAGCCCTATTTCAGGCTTTTCGATCCGGTAGATTATGACCCTGCAAAATGGGTGAGGCTGGCCAAGGAGGCAGGAATGAAGTATGTAGTGCTGACGGCCAAGCACCATGATGGTTTCTGTCTGTTTGATTCCGCATTGACAGACTATAAGGCAACCAATACCAAGGCGGGAAGGGATCTGGTAAGAGAATTTGTGGAGGCCTGCCGCAAAGAAGGGCTTAAGGTGGGACTATATTTTTCCCTTATTGACTGGCATCATCCGGATTTTCCCAAATATGGGGACAGACAGCATCCGATGAGAAACAGGGAAGAATTTAAAGATGAGAAGATTGATTTTGACCGTTACCTGGAGTATATGCACGGGCAGGTAAAGGAGCTGGTAACGGGCTACGGAAAATTGGACCTGCTATGGTTTGACTTTTCCTATGATGATATGTGTGGAGAAAAATGGAAGGCCACAGAGCTGATTCAGATGGTACGAAAGTACCAGCCGGACGTGGTGATCGATAACCGACTTGAGGGAGCAGGAGATAATCATGGAAGTATCGCCAGTGTAAATCCCCTGATCACCAGTGGGGATTTTGCCAGTCCGGAGCAGATCATTCCGCCCTACGGGATCCGTGACGAGGCAGGTGAGATGATTCCCTGGGAGCTTTGTGCCACCATGAATAACCACTGGTGCTATTGTAATTTTGACCATCAGTTTAAGCCGGCTGAAATGCTTATTCGCAAGCTGGTGGAATGTGTCAGCAAAGGAGGCAATATGATCCTCAATGTGGGGCCCGATGCAAAAGGCAATATTCCCGAAGAAAGTGTACGGATACTGAAGGAAATCGGCCAGTGGATGGAAAAAAATAAAGAGAGTATATATGGGGCAGGTATCTGTGAGCTGCCTAAGCCGGAATGGGGAAGATATACCCAAAAGGGAGATGTGATCTATGCCCATGTATATGAAGCGCCTCTGGGTGCCCTTCCTCTTTATGGAATCAGGCCGGATGAGCTGGAAGCAGTGTTTTATGTGGCAGACGGTACACAGATGAACAGAGGAGAGGCATGGAATACGGTGCTTTATTCGGACGTGGCCTTTGTTTCCTTTGGGGAGGATCCGGTGTTTACCTACCCTCTGCCGGATAAGCGGGATACCGTACTAAAGATTGTTCTGAAAAAAAAGAGTGCTTCAAATTCATTTTAGAGGAGAGAAAGCCTGATTAGGGCTTTCTTTTTTTGGATAAAAGTAGTAAACTATAAAAGAAAGGCTTTAGGGATAAAAAATTAAAATGTCAAAAATGAAAAAAATTCTTGACTTATGTGCATAATAGAATCTATACTAATCCCGTAGGAATTAAATGAATTATATTGAGGTTATAGATAAAGGCTGATCAAACAGCTAATAGATTTCGGTGTATAAGCTCCGAAATGAAGGAAAATGGAGGGAAAAATGAATAAATTAGTTTATTTAGATAATGCCGCAACCACGAAGCCGGCTTCGGAGGTTGTTCAGGAAATGCTTCCTTATCTGGGAGCCAGCTTTGGTAATCCTTCAGCCTTTTATGGCTTTGCAGGAAAAGCCGCTCAGGCAGTGGATGAGGCAAGAAAAACCATAGCGGAAGCTATAGGAGCCAGGCAGGAAGAAATTTACTTTACCGCAGGAGGAACAGAGTCTGACAATTGGGCTCTGGTGGCTACTGCAGAGGCTAATGAAAAGAAGGGAAAACATATTATCACTTCTACGATTGAGCATCATGCTGTTTTGCATACCTGTGAATATTTGGAGAAGAGAGGCTTTGATATTACTTATGTAGGTGTAGACGAGGACGGGGTGGTCAAGCTGGAGGAATTAAAAGCGGCCATTCGCCCGGATACTATTCTGATTTCGATTATGGCAGCCAATAATGAAATCGGAACCATTCAGCCCATTAAGGAGATTGGAGCTATTGCCAGAGAGAACAAGATACTTTTTCATACTGATGCAGTTCAGGCCTTTGGCCACATCCCGCTGAATGTGGATGAGATGAATATTGATATGCTCAGTGCCAGTGGGCATAAGATTCATGGGCCTAAGGGGATAGGAATAATGTATATTCGCCGGGGAGTTAAAATTGGTGCTTTTATTCACGGAGGAGCCCAGGAAAGAAGAAGAAGGGCAGGAACTCACAATGTGCCCGGAATCGTAGGAATGGGTAAGGCAGCCGAGCTGGCTGTGAGGGATATGGAGGAAGCAGCTAAAAAGGTATCCGAACTTCGTGATTATTTGATAGAGAAGGTAATGAAAGAGATACCCTATACCAAGCTAAACGGACATCGAACCAACAGATTACCTAACAACGCCAATTTCTCCTTTTCCTTTATTGAGGGGGAATCGCTGCTGATCATGCTGGATCAGGCAGGAATTTGCGGAAGCAGCGGCTCTGCCTGTACCTCCGGGTCTTTAGATCCTTCTCATGTCCTGATGGCTATAGGACTGCCTCATGAGATTGCCCATGGCTCCCTTCGTCTGACCCTGTCAGAAGAAACGACCAGAGAGGATTTAGATTATACGGTAGAAACACTCAAGGGTATTGTAAAGCGTTTGAGAGATATGTCCCCGCTTTATGAGGACTTTGTGAAGAAGCAAAAATAACGAGGCTATGAAAAGGAATCAGGATAAGACTGAGTTTGAATAAGCATTATGCTGTTTTAAATGATGTTAGGGTCAAAAGCCCCTAACTATGATACCTACGGATTGTTACGTACTTCGTACTCCCACAATCCTGCAAAATATTCGCATATCGTGGTAATAGAAGAAGCAGAGAAAAAAGTATGTATGGAGAGTGGATGATGGAATATTGAATCCACCAATGGAGGAAAAGAAGATGTATACAGAAAAAGTAATGGATCATTTTACAAATCCCAGAAATATGGGAGAAATAGAAAATGCCAAAGGAGTAGGCACCGTGGGGAATGCCAAATGCGGTGATATCATGAGAATGTATTTGGACATTGACGATGATGGCATTATTCAGGATGTCAAGTTTAAGACCTTTGGCTGCGGTGCAGCGGTGGCTACCAGCAGTATGGCAACAGAGCTGGTAAAGGGCAAAACCGTGCAGGAAGCTCTGGAGGTAACGAATAAAGCGGTTTGTGAGGCGTTGGACGGGCTTCCGCCGGTAAAGGTACACTGTTCTCTTCTGGCAGAAGAAGCTATTCATGCCGCACTTTGGGATTATGCACAGAAGAAAGGAATTACCATCGAGGGGCTAAAGCCGCCGGTAGCTGATATTGATGAGCTTCATGACCATGGAGATGAGGAAGAATATTAATTTTTGACACATTGCAGCGTGATGTCCAGTTAAGAAAAAGATGTTCTCAGAAAACAGGGGACATCTTTTTTAGTGCGCCTGTGTACCTACTCATTAAAAAGCCTAAAATTTATTACATAAAAGTAACTATTCAGAACCCCATTCGCAAAATCGCTGCTTGGCAGCTTTCCTTTTGCTCATGTGGTTACTTCGCCATATAAATTTACAATTCTGTTTGAATAAACTCTTAAGATTTCATTAAGAGGGTTGTAGGAACAGGGAAGGAGTGGTATTTTATAGGGAGTAAAATTTGTCAAATAATAAGGTAAGGATGACCATTATGATGATTTTGGTAGAAAAAATAAAACAACTTCTTGGGCATAAAAAACTGATGGGTCTGGCAAAGCTGTCAGTTTTATATTATCTGGTCTTTTTTCTTCTGGAATTGAGAGAGGGGAAGCTGAATATCATTGAGGTCGCTCTGGACAGAAGAATTCCCTTTTGTGAATATTTTATTCTGCCGTACCTGCTGTGGTTTCCCTATGTGGCAGGCTGTGTAATCTGGCTCTGTCTGGCCAGGGATAAGGAAGAAGAGTACCTTAAGCTGATCAGAAGCCTGATTGTGGGTATGGTGGTTTTTGTGCTGTTTTCCCTGCTTTACCCAAACGGTCAGGTGTTAAGACCGGCATTGGCAGGAGAGAATATTTTTGAACGGCTGGTGATTGGCCTGTATCGTGTAGATACACCTACCAATATTTTTCCCAGTCTTCATGTATTTAATTCCATTGTGTGCTGTATTGCTGTCTGTCGGAACTGTGAGGGAGAACGGTTCAGGCTTTTGCGGGCAGGAACAATCTTACTGACACTTTCCATTATTCTGGCTACCATGTTTTTGAAGCAGCACAGTACGCTTGATGTTTTGGGAGCCATTTTGTTAAATATGCTTTGCTATCGGCATTATTATGAGCAGGAATTTCTATTCAGGCCTGGGACAGATATTCAGGGTGTCCAACGATTTCGAAAGGTCTATCGGATTCGGGAGAAAGGATAAGGGGACTGCCGCTTAAGCGGTAAGTGGCAGCCCTCTTTTTATGGTTTTCTAAAGAACCTCTTTTAGGGTTAGGCTTTGGTTTTCTTCTCTTTTGAGAAACTTACAGGACAGCTACAGGGTTTGGAGCTTCGGACAGTTACTGCACTGCAGCATTCAAAATCGTAATCTATATAGTTGGCCATCAGACGTGCTTTGAAGTTTTTCTCATTACAAATGCAGGAGCAGCCGGTGGCAACATCCAGATCCTGAGGAAGGACAAACTTGATACAGCGAACGGTAACATCCTGACAGGTGCTTTTGTAGTGGGCAGGAATGGTCAGCGTCTTCAGTCCTCGCTTGTATTCGTTATCATATTCATCAACCTCGTTGAGCGTTATGGCAAGTGCCACCCGCTTACCGGGGCATATATTCTTCAGTGTCACATCCAACTGCAGGATTCGACCCAAAGATTCCAGTGCCAGATCTCCTGCATCAAATTCAATGGTGTCTTCACAGCCGGAGATTTCAATGGCTACGCTTTCAGGGCAGTCTTCACCAATAATTTCTGTTCCGCAGTCTATATCAATGGTAGGAGAAGGGAAGGTGACAATATTCCCCTCATGGTCCGTATAGCTGATGGATTCATTTACCTCCACTTCTCCGGCACAGGTTCCCTCATGGGAAACGGTAAAGGTAAGAGAGGCCCCCTCTGTTCCGGTAGTACCCAGAGAAGCGATTTTCCACTGAACCAGATTACTGTTCAGCAAAGTAGCCTGGCCCTTTGTAGGCGAGGAAAGAGCAGTGATTTTAAAGCAGGAAGAGATCTGATCCTTAATGACGATGTCGGTTGCTCCCGGCTTACTGATATTTCTTGCCAGATTTTCAAATATATCCTCCAATTCAGCATCATCAGGGGTAATGGCAAGGAAGGCGGAATCAGGGTCTGACGCCCAATCGCTTAAGGCCTGCTCGTCTATTCCTCCATTTCCGGAGAGTCCAATGACATAAATGCTGATTCCCGTTGCTTTTGCGGTGGCAGCTACCGTGTTGGCATTTCCGCCGGCGGTAGTAACACCATCCGTAAACATCACCATTACCTTAGTATTGGAGGAAGTCATGTCGAAAAGCTCCAGGGCTTTGGTAAAGGCATCTTCATGGTTGGTAGAGCCACCGGCAGACAGGGAGTTTACAGCGGCCTTTAAATCTGCTACTGAGGTAATCAGTTGTGTATCCTTTGTGGCAGTGCTGGCAAAGCTGACAATGCCAATGTGGCTTCCGCCTCCAATCTGTCCGTCCTGACTGCTGTCTGTAGCTTCGTCAATAATATCGATAAATTTTTTTGCACCGCTTTTTAAATTGGCAAGGGGGCTTCCTGCCATACTTCCGGAACGATCCAGAATCAGAACGATATCCGTAGGATTGCTGGTAATATCCGGTTGAGCTGCCAGTGACAGAGTCACCTGAAAGGATTCTCCACAGTTGATTTCTGTCCGGCTGAGTTCTTTGTTTGCATTGGTAATACCCATAAATACCTCACATTCTGCCGCAGTCTGCGGCTGCTTTATAGTTTTTGGATATCTGATTTCGACATCCTTCTACAGGATATGCAAAAGCGGGAATGTTGGACACTAAATTCATTGGGGGCAAAAATGGGGCATTCGGTAAAGGGGAATAACATCCATCAGGACACTTGACGATAAGAATTAGCATGATATAATAGTTTAAAATAAAATAGTTTATAATTAAACTATTGGAAGGAGAAACCATTGCTGTAATAAAGGATCAGGAGCTGGGACAAGCCTCAGGTATAGGGAATCACTCAGTATGAATACGTTACAACGGCAGCAGATTGAAAAATGGAGGTATTCACTTTTGATTTAAGCAATAGAACGGGTAAAGGCTGTTCTATATATGGGGATTAAGATGGGAGAGGAAAAAAGAACAGATTTAGAAGAACAGATTGAGGCTATTTTCAGGGGCGGTCAGTTCAGACAGTTGACGGAGCTGTACTTTGCTCATATTAAAGAGCAGTACGGATTGAAAAGGATTGAGATGGAGATACTATACTATCTTTCCCAGGGGGGAGAGCACAATACCTCAATTGATGTCTGCAGAAGGCTAAGAGCGAATAAAGGGCATATTTCCCAGGCTATGGACAGTCTGAGAAAAAGAGGCCTTTTAGAGACCAGGCAGGATACTAGGGACAGGCGCTATGTGCATTTTATTTTGCTGGAGCCGGCCTTTGAGATCATTGAACGGCTGTCTGAGGAATTTCGCCGTATGAATAAAGCTATCTTTGCCGGCTTTAGTCAGCAGGAGTTGATTGAGTTTAAATCAATGATGTCCAGAGTTGGAGGAAATATGGACAGAATTTTACAGGAATTGGAGGATAAGTCATGAACGAGGTACAAAACCCTAAAAAACCCTTTTACTATTACTATGGAATTGTTTTTATTTTTATTTTTCTCTTTAATGCACTGCTTTTGCCGCAGATTGCCAAACGGGCAGTTAAAGAGGTGGATTATGGTACATTTATGAAGATGACCTATGATCAGGAAATCGGGGAGGTAGAGATTCAGGACAATCAGATTCTGTTTACCAATAAGGAGGGGACTTCGGTGTATAAAACCGGTCTGGTACAGGATCCTGGACTGACGGAGCGTTTATATGACAATGGGGCAGCCTTTTCCAGTGAAATCGTGGAGGAGATGTCTCCGCTGATGAGCTTTTTTGTGGGTTGGATTCTTCCCATGATCATTTTTATCGGAATCGGACAGCTCCTGTCCCGCCAAATGATGAAGAAGATGGGTGGCGGCAATTCCATGATGTTTGGTATGGGAGGCAGTAAAGCAAAGGTTTATGTTAAATCTTCCCAGGGAATACACTTTTCTGATGTGGCAGGAGAAGACGAGGCAAAGGAAAATCTGGCGGAGATCATTGATTATTTGCATAACCCGGACAAATATAAGGAAATTGGGGCGTCTATGCCAAAGGGGATTTTACTGGTGGGCCCTCCCGGTACAGGAAAGACCATGCTGGCTAAGGCAGTGGCAGGTGAGGCGGATGTTCCCTTTTTCTCCATGTCCGGTTCTGAGTTTGTGGAAATGTTTGTTGGTATGGGAGCCTCAAAGGTTCGTGATCTGTTTAAGCAGGCGAAGGAAAAAGCCCCCTGTATCGTCTTCATTGATGAAATTGATGCCATTGGAAAGAAGAGAGATGGTCAGATTGGCGGAAACGATGAGAGAGAGCAGACCTTAAATCAGTTGTTGACGGAGATGGATGGTTTTGAGGGGAATAATGGGGTCATTATTCTGGCAGCTACCAATCGGCCGGAATCTCTGGATCCGGCGCTATTAAGACCGGGGCGCTTCGATCGCCGTGTTCCGGTGGAGCTTCCCGACTTAAAGGGGCGGGAGGAGATTCTTAAGGTTCATGCGAGAAAAATCAAGCTTTCGGAGGATGCAGACTTTGGAAAAATTGCCCGCATGGCCTCCGGGGCCTCCGGTGCAGAGCTGGCAAACATCATTAATGAAGCGGCGCTTCGTGCAGTCAGAGATGGTCGTACCTTCGTTGGACAATCGGA
This sequence comes from Lachnospiraceae bacterium, assembly GCA_004558185.1. Lineage (GTDB taxonomy): Bacteria > Bacillota > Clostridia > Lachnospirales > Lachnospiraceae > SFDP01. The sequence goes on from SFDP01000009.1 coordinate 76,976, forward strand.
TCTGGAGGAAAGCATTGAGGTGGTCATTGCCGGATATCAGAAGAAGAATGCTATCTTAACGGACAAAGAAAAACGAATTGTGGCCTACCATGAAATCGGTCATGCACTGGTTGCTGCAAAGCAGAGCAATTCTGCACCTGTGCAAAAGATTACCATTGTACCTCGGACTTCCGGGGCACTGGGCTATACCATGCAGGTGGAAGAAGGTAATCACTATTTGATGAGCAAGGAGGAGATTGAGAATAAGATTGCCACCTATACGGGCGGCCGGGCGGCTGAGGAAATTGCCTTTGGCTCTGTGACTACGGGTGCTTCCAATGACATTGAGCAGGCTACCAAGCTGGCTCGTGCCATGATTACCCGTTACGGAATGAGTAAGGATTTTGATATGGTAGCCATGGAAACGGTAACCAATCAGTATTTAGGTGGGGATGCTTCCCTTGCCTGTTCCGTGGAAACCCAGACTAAGATCGATACTCAGGTAGTGGAGCTGGTAAAGCATCAACATGAAAAGGCAGGACAGATCTTACTGGAAAACAAGGATAAGCTGGATGAGCTGGCTCAGTTCCTCTATGAAAAAGAAACCATTACAGGCGAAGAATTTATGGAGATATTGAACCGCTAAAAAGGATTGAATTCAAGAATATTCTCATGATATAATTTGGTAAAAATAACAGCGTTTACCAAACCAAAGAGAAAGAGCTACAGTATTATTCCGGATTACAAAAGAAAGAGACATGTGAGTAGAAATGGAAGCAGATAGAATTTTTCAGCTCCTGGGAATTGAAGAGACTAAGGATGAAGCAAAGATAAAGCAGGCTTATCGGCAGAAGCTGGCTGAGGTTAATCCGGAGGTTAATCCGGAGGGCTTTAAGAGGCTTCGCAGTGCCTATGAGGAAGCGCTCAGTCTTGCCCGCAAGGAAGAAGCAGACATTATTGAAGAAGACGAGGTGAGCTGCCTGATCCGCCGGCTGAATGTTATGTATCAGTCATTGCCTGACAGGCTGGATACCAGTCAGTGGGAGGAGCTTCTTGGAGAAGCTCTGTTTGACGATCTGGAGCTGGGAGAAAAGGTTATGTAAAGAATTAGATTATGTAAAGAAATGTGTGCTCAGCCCAATGTTTTAGGTAAACTGAGCCTGGATTTCTTTACATAAAGTTATCGTT
>SFDP01000062.1 GCA_004558185.1 Lachnospiraceae bacterium
GCTTATAACTTTATGTAAAGAAATCCAGGCTCAGTTTACCTAAAACATTGGGCTGAGCACACATTTCTTTACATAATCTAATTCTTTACATAACTCTTTGTCTATTCCTTCCAAAATATTCCGTCTGCAGCGATGCAATCCGTCTCTCCTCAGCCCACCTAATAGTACACAAGTGATATGGTATAGTTAATTTAAAACCGTTGCACTGGAAACACTCATTTTGATGGTACTGTTTACTATAATAAAATGAGGCTGCTGCAGGTCCCCGCTCAACCAGCCGGATCCCCCCTGCAGCAGCCTGCAAATTAGACAATGGGCTCTACAAACATATTATAAATGGCAGAAATTGCTGTCTCAAAATCATCATTGGTCACCCCGATAATGATATTCAGCTCGCTGGAGCCCTGATCGATCATTTTAACATTGACCTTGGCATGGGCCAGTGCAGAAAAGATCCTTCCTGCCGTTCCCCGGGTGGATTTCATTCCCCGGCCTACTACGGCAATCAGCGCCAGATCAGCCTCAATATCAATGGTGTCCGGTTTAGCTAAGCGGTGAATTCCGGTCACTACCTGCTGCTCCTTATCCATAAATTCATCCTGATGCACAAATACGGTAAGGGTATCAATACCGGAGGGAACGTGTTCAAAGGAAATCCCATTGTCCTCAAAGACATTCAGTACCTTACGGCCAAAGCCAATCTCTGCATTCATCATATCCTTTTCAATATTGATTGCACAAAAGCCCTTTTTTCCCGCAATACCGGTAATCACGTATTTAGATTTCTGGCAGGTGCTTTCCACAATCCAGGTGCCGTTGTCTTCAGGTGCGTTGGTATTTCGGATATTGATCGGAATCCCTTCTTTTCTCACCGGAAAGATAGCCTCCTCATGAAGAACCGTAGCTCCCATATAGGAAAGCTCTCTAAGCTCCTTATAGGTAATGGTATCAATTCCCACAGGCTGCTTAATGATTCTGGGATCTGCGATCAAAAAACCGGAAACATCGGTCCAGTTTTCATACACATCTGCATGAACGGCCTGTGCCACAATGGAGCCGGTAATATCTGAGCCACCCCGGGAAAAGGTCTTTACTGTTCCGTCAGGCAGGCTTCCGTAAAAGCCGGGGACAACTGCCCGATCATGCTTGGACAGCTCTGTGGAAAGCACCTCCTTCGTTCTTTCCTCATCATAGCTTCCATCTTCCTTGAAAAAAATCACCTTGGCTGCATCAATAAAGGCAAAGCCCAGATAATCAGCCATAATGATCCCATTCAAATATTCTCCCCGGGAAGCAGCGTAATTTTCACCAACCTGCTTTTTGAAATTTTCTTCAATACTCTTAAATTCACTGTCCAAAGACAGAGGCAGCTTAAGTCCTGCAATAATTTCATCGTATCTTGCTTTGATCGCCTTCAGCTTATCGGTAAATTTTTTCCCCTCTTCCGCATCACGATAGCAGTCATAAAGCATATCCGTGACCTTGGTGTCTCCATCAAATCGTTTTCCCGGCGCCGAGGGAATTACATATTTACGGTCCTCCTCCGAACGGATGATCTCGCCTACCTTCATAAACTGCTGTGCACTGGCAAGAGAGCTTCCACCAAATTTTACCACTTTTTTCATCGCCTTACTCCATCCTTTCCGCTAAACAGGAGCGTAGAATTTCTTCTGCCACTCCTGCTTTTTTAGTCTGATTCGTCTTTATTTTGAGAACAGCTTATCAATAATGGTATATCCCTGGTCAATAAAGTTTCCGCTTTTCTTTGCTTCGGCTTCATTATAAGCCCATTCCTGTTGTTTTTCATCGGTGCTGTCATACAACAGATAGGGAACACTGTCAGCAGTGTGCGTTCTTACTCTGACCGGAGTGGGATGATCCGGCAAAAGCAAGAGCCGATAATCTACTCCCCGTTCCTTAAGAGCTGCGGTCAAGGGAGCCAGAACCCGTTCATCCAGATATTCAATAGCCTGAACCTTACGCTCTGCACTGCCCTGATGCCCCATTTCATCAGGTGCTTCCACATGTAAATAAACAAAATCATAATCCTCATCGCAGACAGCCTGCAATACCCGATCGGTTTTGCCTTCATAATTGGTATGTAAGCCACCATTTGCCCCCTCTACCGCAGGTGCTGCCATTCCTGCTCCCTGGGCAATTCCCTTGAGCAAATCTACCGCCGAAATCACCATTCCCTTTTTCCCTGTTTTTTCCTGGAAATTCTTCAGTGCCGGCTTTGTGCCGGCTCCCCAAAACCAGCAGCAGTTGGCCGGATTCAGCCCCTGCTTTTTCCGTTCAAGATTAATGGGATGGTTCTTTAAAATCTCATGACTTCTTTTCATCATTTCCCGAAGTACCGGCTCCTTAGGTAAATACTGTCCGATCACCTGGGTCAGTACATCATGGGGCGGAGTCAGCTCCACTACCTGCCCATTTTCCCAGATCAGGCAGTGACGGTAGCTGGTACCTACATAAAAATGGTATCCGTCTCCTTCCAACTCTTCCTTTACTGCCGCTAAAAGAAGGGCACAGTCCTCCGTACTGATTTCTCCCGAACTATGGTCAATTATCGTTTTTTCTTCAAAAGGAACCTCCTCCTCCGAAATAGTCACAATATTACATCGAAGGGCAATATCCGTATCCTTCATGGGTACTCCTATACTCAGGGCTTCCAGTGGGGAACGCCCGGAATAATAGATTTTCGGATCATACCCCATAACTGCCAGATTGGCTGTGTCGGAGCCCGGCTTCATTCCTTCTGGGATGGTCTGTACCAGACCGATCTCACTTTTTCTGCTTAGTTCATCCATAACCGGAGTTTTGGCATAAGCCAGAGGCGTTTTGCCCCCCAGGGACTGAATCGGCTCATCCGACATTCCGTCCCCTAAAACCACAATATATTTCATACTCCTCATTCTCCATTCCAATCCCCATTCCGAAGCATTTACGCTGAGGAATAGAGGCAAAATTTCAATCCAATTATTCCTCTACCCGGATGCGGTCGATCATTTCCGGCAGTTTACCCGCCTTTTCCTTAAATTCAGCTTCCGTCATGACCTGGGTAAGGAAACCAAATTCATCTTCCATTACTTCTATTATATCCGAAAAGCCAAATAATGTCTTCGCCTTATCCATTCCTTCCTTTTTGACCCGGACAAAAAACCTTCTTTTTGACTGTTCGAAATCGATCAGTCTAACCCCTTCCTCTTCCCAGATACAGGTTACGGTTTTTCCCAGATGCCTCGCACAGTCCACCACATCGGAAACCACTGCACTGGCAGTAGGCAGCTTTCCTGCCCCCCGGCCGTAGTACATGGAATCTCCCAGCATATTTCCATGGACAAATACAGCATTAAACACACCATGCACACTGTACAGCGGATGGTCACAGTCGATCAGACAGGGCGAAACCATGGCCATATATCCATCCGGTGTCTCCTTGCTCATGGCCAGCAGCTTAATGGATTTATTCATGGCCTTGGCATAACGAAAATCCTGCGCCGTAATTTTGGTAATTCCTTCCGTATAGATATCCTGATAATTTACGAATTTCCCTGTCATCAGAGAAGAAAGAATGGCAATTTTTCTGCAGGCATCATAGCCCTCCACATCTGCCTCCGGGTTCTTTTCCGCATAGCCCTTCTCCTGAGCCTCCTTCAGTACATCTTCAAAATCAGCTCCCTCTTTGTCCATCTTGGTCAGAATATAATTGGTGGTTCCGTTCAATATACCGATAATGGAATCGATCTCTTCTGCCGTAAGCGAATAATTCATAGGGCGGATAATAGGAATTCCTCCTCCTACACTGGCCTCAAAAAGATAATTGCACTGATTCTCCTTTGCCAGTCTGAGTAATTCAGGTCCATGAGCCGCCACCAGCTCCTTGTTGGAGGTACATACACTTTTTCCACTGCACAAAGCCCGTTTGGAAAAGGTATAGGCAGGCTCGATTCCTCCCATGGTTTCACAGATCACCTTGACCTCCGGGTCATTTAAAATCAGCTCTGCATCATGAACCACCTTTGCCTCATAAGGATCTCCCGGGAAATCCCGTAGGTCCAAAATATACTTTACCTCCAGCTCTTCATTGGCTCTAAGGTTGATCTTCTCCTTATTCTTTTCCAAAACCTCAACCACACCGCTTCCTACGGTGCCATATCCCAACACTGCTACCTGTACCATGTCATCCTCCTGTCTATCTTGTTTTGCGGGAATTTGTCTCCTCTTGACACAAACTCTCTGCCTATTCCTTCGCCAGAAGCTTCACCTGATGAACCCCCCTCTGGGCCTCCAGTCCTTCCAACAGCCCGGAAATATCTCCGGTAGGCTGCAGAAGCTGAATACTAAGGCTCAAGGCCGCAATTCCATTAATGGGAATACTCTGATGAATGGTTAGAATATTGGCACCAAAATCCGCTATTCTTTTCAACACCTCTGACAAAATACCCGGCTCATCATCAATGTTAAAGGTCATGGTCAGTGTAGTACCCTTGGAATTATCATGAAAACGAAAAATATCGTCTTTGTACTTGTAAAAGGAGCTTCTGCTGATCCCAACCCGATCTACCGCCTCCTGTACCGTGGAGACCCTTCGGGTTTCCATCAGCTTTTTAGCCTCCAGCACCTTTAGCAGAACCTCAGGGACAGCTTTCTCCTTTACGACAAAGTAATTCGTTGTTTTCCTCATCGGCTTATTCTCTCGCTTGTTCTTGTACGGAATACATTTGTTTGCTAACGAAGGATATTCTACCATATCCTTCCTCCCTAGACAAGCAGAATTCTGTTTTTTTCATTTGTTTTTTTCTTTGTGCAATCTTACGCCTCTATCCGTTACTCCTTCGTTTCCTTTTTAAACCTCCTTTGCTCCAGTCTTCTCAGTTCTCTGAGTGCTGTATCGTTATAGCCATCTATAACGCTATTGGCACGAGTAAAGTAATCCTGTGCCTCAGCCTCCTTTCCGTCATAAAGAGCCATATAGCCTTTAGCCAGAAATTCCTCCACACATTCCTTCTGGCAGCAATCCCAGCACCAGTCAGCATTTGCCAAAAGCTCACAATACTCCCTTGCTTTCTCATTCTCTTCCGAAAAGAAAGCAAGCAAAAACAGTGAGTAGAGATTTACTCTCCTTCTGATGCTGTTTTCCAGATGCAGCTCCTCCGGTGACTTTCCCTTTTCAGCGCACTCCCGATACCCCAGGCTCAGGCTCTCCTGATACAGTAAACGATAGCGCTTACACTCCCGGGCTTTGCCCAATCTCCATAAGCAGCCCATAATGTCACTCAGCGCTCCCTGATACTCAGAAGAGTCCTTTCCAATCCGTTCTCCCTGCTCCAACTCCTTGTAGGCAAACAAAAGCCCCCTTTCATCATCCAGCAGACAATCTGTATAGATATTCTTCACCATCTCCCAGGCTCCATACTTTCCCTCTGCATCATCTTCCAGGCGCTCCCCTTCCTTATTTTCCAGAAGTCTCACCGCCTCCTCTGCCTTCTGTTTCAGCTCTTCACCGGACAGGCTATGGCTGTAAACCTCCAAAATATCCTCGATCCGTTCACCTTCCCTCTGCCAGGACTGGCATCCATAATCGTTCAGACTGATACTCCCATATCTTCGTTCAATGACCTTCAATGCGTTTTCCCAGTCTTCCATGGAAAAATACAATTGCTTGATATGCTCCAGATTCTGGTCCAGTTGCTCTTTGCTTCGCAGGGTACTCAGACTGGCTTCAAACCATCTGATTCCTTCGCGGTACTGCTTCGTTCTGGAAAAGATCCTGTACATTCTGGTGTATGCGTGGTCATAATCCCCCTCTTTTGTTTCCTCCCACTTTGTTTTGATTGCTCTCTCATAAAGCTCTATCGCCTCCTCGGTTCTGCCTGAAAGCTCAAGTAAAAAGGCTTTCTCATCCAGATAGAAGGCTGTGCAGCGTTTTTCCAGCGCAAAATCCATCTCGGCAATAGCTTCCTCCATCCTTCCTATCCTCCGATATATTCGGGAGAGCTGCCAGTGGTCATAATAGTCTGCACCATAGGCTTCTATCTGAGCCTTGGAATAGTTAAGTGCCTCTTTGACATATTTTTCTTGTCCGGTTCGATCAAATTTCCCCCGGTACAGGGATACGATTCTCCATAGAATATTATTCGACTCAGGAAGCTTTTCATAGGCCTTTTTATAGTATTCGATCGCCTTGTCCCGCTCCAGAAGGTCTTCAGCTTCATCCAGACTTCTTCCCAAAAAATAATCCAGCCAGCCAAACTCCATCCCTCGTTCCTCACACTGCTTCAGGTTCCTATATGCTGCCAGCTTATCCACCTTCCAGACCACATAAAAGCGTCCCAAATAATAACGATTCCACAGGCAGTCATCCAATTCTATGGCTCTCATCAGCCATAGCTCCATCTCATCCGGCTTCCGCACAGAACCTGCCTGCTCCTTCTCATGGATATATACCCTCTCCATGTAAGCCTCTGCCAGCAGCTTTTCCAGATCCGCCTTTGTAGCTTCCTCTTCCCCATCGTCTTCAGCCTTCAACAGTCTTTCCAACTCGTCAATAATCTGCCCGGCATAGTGGTCTGCTTCTATCTGCTCCTTTGGGCAACTGATCGTTTTTTCCCGGACTTCCACTCTTTTTACTTTCAGAAAGGGGCTGTCCACCCCGGCCTCTTCTGCCTGTCTGAGAATACTTTCCGCTTCCCTATGCTGATTATAGTACAGAAAAACCTTTACCGCTCTTTCATATATCTTTGGCCATCCGGCATACAGCTCCTTTGCCTGATAGAAGGTATCAATTACCTCCTGAGCATTGCCCAAAGCCTCATGAGCCTCCTGTAGATAGTAATATGCCCAGAAATTCCTACTGTCTGCCTGAATGATCTGCTCACACAGCTCCTTCATTTCTTCATACTCTTTCAATTCCCGCAAAAACAGCATTTTTGCCATAAGAAAATTGATATTCTGAGGCATTTGCTGAATCGCTTTTTCAAAAGCTGCCCTGGCTGCCATCTTCAAATCCGCTGCTTCTTCAGATTCCTTTTCCTGATTCTGCTTCACTGCCTCCAAGTAAAGCCGCATCAGTGTTCTCCCCTCCAACTCAAAGCTCCGGGCCAGATCCGGCTTATCCGCTTCTTTCCTCTCCGGCAGTCTGCCTCTCCATTGGTAAATTTCCTCCAGTGCTTCTCTGTTCAACTGATTACTAAAGAGTAACACTGCTTTTATCCGGTGACACTCTGCGGTATCTGCCGTAAGCAAGGGCTTCTCCTGAAAATAAATCAATGCTTCTTTTTCTCTCCCAGTCTGAAGATAGCACTGCGCCAGGCGTATGGCCTCCTCCTGTGCGAGCTTCCTGCCGGGAAGGGTATAATACTCAATCAGTCGGGTATTACAGTCTGCAAGCAGCTCCATTACCTCCTGTGAAGCATAAATCTCTCTTGCCTTCTCTCCATACTCCTTTGCTTCCTCCAACGCTTCCCGATCTAAGCATATATGTATCAGTTCAATCATAGCTGCATGAACATTTCCATTTATCCTTTCCTGCTCTGCAAGCTCCCGGAATATGGCTTCTGCTTCCTCCTGCTTCCCACAGGCATTTAAAATCCGGGCTCCGCCAAGAAGCAGTCTTTCATCCCCTTCCCTACTGCTCCAAATGGATAGAAGCCTTGCCTCTGCCTCCTCCTTCCTGTCCATAAGCAGTTCCAGCTTTGCCTTTTCCAGCTCATACCATGGATGAGAAATCCCGTAGGTATCCATTCCTGCTATTTTCTCTCCCAGGTTCTTGAGCCATTCCTCCTTCTGCTCCTGTTGAGGATTCTCCTCCAGCATCTTGAGCAGCACATTAAAATCCTGAATAAAGCCATCATAGTCTGCCTGCTCAGCTCCCGATAGCTTTTCCAGGGGAAAACTGTCCTGAACTCCCCCTGCTGCCTTTTGGAGAATAAAATCCACAAAATTCACCGGCAGATGCTCCTTAAACTCCTGTTCATTATCCGGAATATGAAAATGACTGCACAATAGCTCCCATATCCTGACCGGCAGGTAATAATGATTTTCCAAATAGGTAAACATTTCCCATTTGATTTCTTCTCCAAGCTCCAAGTCCTCTAAAATCTCTTCCTGCAGCAGTTCCTCCCATTGTTCTGTATGAAGACGTCTGGGCAGTGTCCGATACAATTGATCCAAACGTGACAGAAAAATTTTTACAGGTCCCCTATGCTCAGCCATTTCCTCCATCGTATCTTCCTTTTTCACATAGGTAAGAGCCCCCTCATAAGCCTCCCGCAGTCGCTTAAAGCCCTCCTGATTCTCCTCCGGCCTGACCTCTACCAGCTTGCTCCTGTATGCCACTTTATTTCGGCCTCGTCCTTTGTTTGCTCGATTCCCAATACTTGAAAGCAGTGTTTAATATCCATTTTCTCCCCCTTGTATCATATTCATTTATACCAAGTATGTTTTTTCTGCGTACTTGGTAACTATTCAGAGCCATGCAAATGTTCAATGAAGCGAATATCCTGCTTGCAGGAATGGGCATATCATTGAACATTTATATGGCAAAGTAACCGTACAGTACGCCCATAAAACTTTCTTTTCCGCAATTTTTCTCCTAAGCATCTGTCCGTTCAGTAGGTTCATATTTTAGATATAGACCTTAACATCAGCTATGGTAAGTTCAGAGCTTCCACTCCCAACCTGTTTATTAAATGATATATATTTTCTTCCCATATTTCGTCTTTTCTCTCATGTGCCTTTTCTAAATAAAGCCCAATATATGAAAGAATATCCGCTTCATCAAACGAACATAAAAAATCAACTGTATCATCATAGACCGGCCAATTAGCATCCTGTAAGAAGGTAAATAGTACATCCATACACCTAAACCTATTGCGGTATATCAATCAGCACTTCCTCTGCTCCATCATTCATAATCTTTTCTCTGGTCTGTTCTGTATAGATATTCAAATTATCACGAACACGTATGAACTCCTCATCAACAATTTCAAACAGTCCGGCAAGTCTTGCAAACTGTCTGGTCACTGTGCGGGGCATACCAAAATCCCCCTTGTATCCCATGTCATGGTTCACGGCATCCCAGACATGCTGCAGAATAGTACGAATCTGTATTTCAAAACGTCTGTTACAAACCTCCTGTGGATATCCTGCATCCTCCGGTAATGAACAAACATAATGAAGAGATAAATACCCAAAAGAAAAAGCTTTCGCCCAGACCAAAACTGCAACGCATTACTGTTATATCCTACACATATAATATCTAATGTACTGTAGTATCGACGCATACTCTTATTCAATCTTTCCGTCCAGAAAAGCATTTAAAATATTCTGTGGCGCATCATAATAAAAACTGCTGTTAAAGTCCTGAATTTTATCGCTGACAAAGGAGTGATACGCAGCAAACAAAGCGTCTATGACATCCATCCTCTTTTCACGGACAATGCCGAGAATCAGCCTCTTATATACCTTTCCGATATCCCAGTGGCTTGGAACAGCATACCTGGCAGCCGAAATGTTATCAAAGGTTCCTTCGGCAATTCCGGCCGCTTGAATAAAGTCCTCACTGACACGGTCGATATTATCACTGTGGTAAACGTCAGCCAGATTATATATTTTCGCAACAGATTCTTTGCCCAGTGCATTTACTACATCTTCTCTCCTGTTTTTCGTCTTCCTTGCAATATACTCAATCAGACTGCAGGTAAAAAACAAGTCATTGTCCTTACGTTCCTCGCGCCCCGTCATACTATGGTTACCTCCTCGCTTGATACAAATTCCAGACACTGAACAGCTGCCGGGGTACAAAAGTTAATCTGATGAGTCGGATACTTAAACCTTGCCATTGCCCAAAACTGCTCTCTTGTAATAATACCATCCATATAGTCTGCAACAAAATTATAAATCTGGTCATTTGCCATTGCCCCAATAACAATATCATAATCATGTGTCTTTCCGTAACGGCAGTCGATGATAAAATCCAGCCATTCTTCGGACATCTCCTTAAATTCCAGTATACGAAGACTGGTATCGAGACGTACCGTGTAGGTGTTTATCATACCTGTATCATATCGCTTCGCCCAGCGCTCTGCCTGTTCACGGATGACCGTGCAGTAAAAGCCGATTCCGAAGTCCTTTGTATTTTTACCCTTTATCACCCTGGGATTTTTCACGGTCGTATAACTGCCGTGATATACCGTCATTTTTCCCATATAACACACCTCTTTAAACCTGAACATCCATTTGTCAGGCAAACTACCTATATTAATATTATTCTCAACTTTCCCACCAGTATAGGTGGCATAAATCCTTGATTTTTCAAGCAAAATTACTGTAACAAATGGTGCATTGACATTAAAATAGCACCTAATCTC
>SFDP01000063.1 GCA_004558185.1 Lachnospiraceae bacterium
GGTGAATGTCCTTGAGACCCGCCAAAATATGAGCTTAAAAGTGGGGCGTAAGCACCACGATATGCGAATATTTTGCAGGATTGTGGGAGTACGAAGTACATAACAATCCGTAGGTATCATAGTTAGAGGCTTTTTCCCCCAACATCATATAGCTATACCCTACCTACCTCAACAGCAAGTTTCAGAGCAGATTAAACGATAAAAATAAGGGGCTTAGTTCAGCCCCTCTTCTCTCATCTTATCTATCAATTTCCCGAATCAGATTCACCATTTCAATGGCTCCTACGGCACAGTCATAGCCTTTATTTCCTGCCTTTGTTCCTGCCCTTTCGATAGCCTGCTCAATATTTTCCGTGGTCAGAACACCAAACATCACGGGAATATCGGAGTTTAGTGAAACGGCAGCGATTCCCTTGGAAACCTCATTGCAGACATAGTCATAGTGGGTGGTGCTTCCACGGATCACGGCCCCCAGGCAGATAATGGCATCATATTTTCTGCTCTTTGCCATCTTAGAGGCAATCAGGGGAATTTCAAAGGCTCCCGGAACCCAGGCCACCTCAATATCCTCCTCCTTCACCTCATGGCGAAGCAGTCCGTCTAATGCACCATTCAACAGTTTACCTGTAATGAATTCATTGAATCGTCCTGCAACGATTCCTATCCGGATTCCCCTGGCTACTAACTTTCCTTCTAATGTTTTCATCTTGCTCTTCCTTTCTTTTCTAATCATTAATGACAAAATGCCCCTGCGTGTTGTCTTGCTCGTTTTTACGCATTATCCCCAATCTCTCCCCTGGTGCGGGGGTCTTACTTAGAGCTTCAACAAATGCCCCATACGCCTTTGCTTGGTCTTCAAGTAAAAAAGGTCGTGGACAGTGGCATCCACCTGGATGGGTACCCGCTCCCTGATTTCGATTCCAAACTCGGAAAGCTGGTATACCTTATCCGGGTTATTGGTCAAAAGCCGCATGCTCTTTACGCCCAAATCACGTAAAATCTGTGCTCCGATATAATACTCTCTGTGGTCTCCCTGAAAGCCCAGAGCCAGATTAGCTTCCAGCGTATCCATTCCCTGCTCCTGTAATTCATAGGCTCTCAGCTTATTGATCAGACCGATTCCCCTACCCTCCTGGCGCATATAAAGAAGGATCCCCCGGCCTTCTGCTTCAATCTGAGCCATTGCTGCAGCAAACTGCTGCCCACAGTCACAGCGAAGTGAGCCAAAGGTATCTCCCGTCAGGCATTCTGAGTGGACACGGCAGAGCACATCCTGTTCGTTACCGATATCCCCTTTTACCAGAGCTACATGATGCTCTCCATTTAACTTATTGACAAAACCATAAGCCATAAATTCACCGTATTTGGTAGGCATTTTCGTTACCGTAGCCTGCTCCACCAGATGATCACGGCATTTACGGTAGCTTTGTAAATCCTTAATGGTAATAAATTTTAACTCCCATTTTTTCGCCAGCTCAATTAATTCCGGAGTCTGCATCATGGTGCCATCCTCTCCCATGATTTCACAGCAAAGCCCGCATTCCTTAAGTCCCGCCAAACGGCACAAATCTACAGTTGCCTCAGTATGGCCATTTCGCTCCAAAACACCGTTTTTCTTGGCCAGAAGCGGAAACATATGGCCGGGACGGCGAAAGTCCTCCGGCCTGGCCTTCTCATCCACACACTTCATAGCCGTAAGGGAACGCTCTCCCGCCGAAATGCCTGTAGTCGTATCCACCGCATCAATGGAAATGGTAAAAGCAGTTTCATGATTGTCCGTATTCTGCTCTACCATCTGCGGAATTCTCAGTTTTCTTACATACTCCTCCGACATAGGCATACAGATAAGCCCTCTTCCATGAGTCGCCATAAAGTTAATGTTTTCCGGTGTGGCAAACTGTGCTGCACAAATAAAATCTCCTTCATTTTCCCGATCCGGATCATCCGTAACCAGAATGATTTTTCCTCTCTTTAAATCCTCCAGAGCCTCTTCAACCGTGTTAAATTGAAACATACTGACCTCCATTCACCTGTTAAAATCCATATTTGACTAAAAAATCCTTCGTAATTCTGCTTTTCCTCTTTTCCTCTGCCGGGAACTGTATAAGCTTCTCCACATATTTTCCGATTATATCGTTTTCCAGATTTACCACCTCCCCTTCCTTAATCTCACTTAAAGTAGTCATTTTCACCGTATGGGGAATGGCAGAAATGGAGAAGGTGTCACTGGTTACAGTTGCTACCGTCAGGCTGATCCCATTAATGGCTATGGAGCCTTTTTCCACGATATAGCGAAGAATTGGCGGTGGCGCTTCTATGGTATACCAGACTGCTGTATCATCCTGCCGGATTTGGATGATTTTTCCCACGCCATCCACATGGCCGGCAACAAGATGCCCTCCGAATCGCCCATAAGCTGCCATTGCCCGCTCCAGATTCACACGACTTGTGTTTTTTAACCGGGAAAGAGCAGAACGGTTTAGGGTCTCGTGCATAACATCAGCCGTAAAGTAATCCGTTCCAAAAGAGGTTACCGTCAGGCAGACCCCGTTGACGGCAATGCTGTCTCCCATGCGGGCATCCTCCAGAACCCTCTTTGCCCCAATGGTCAAAACAGCCGAGTGACGCCCTTGGGCAATGCTCCTTATGGTTCCTATTTCCTCAACGATTCCCGTAAACATTCCCTTCCACCTCACTCTCAATCAAAATATCTTCACCCAGAGAAATGATCCTGCTGCCCGTCAGCTTCACCGCTTCGCTGGGAAAGATAACTCCCCTTCCTTCTATGGGTGTTTTTGCTTCTGCCCCTCCAAACAGCTTGGGTGCAATATAAGCCTGAATCCGATTTACGATTCCGCTTTCCAGAGCCGACCAGTTCAAGGTACCTCCCCCTTCCAGTAAGATGCTGTCGATTTTTTTCTGCCCCAGCTTCTCCATCAGCTCTCGTAAATCTACTCTTCCCTCTTTTTTTCCTACCGTCAGGACACAGCAGCCCGACTCCAGGTAGGGAAGCTGAGCCTTTTCCTCCTTCTCACAGGTGGCAATAATCGTAGAAATCTCTTTGGCCGTGGTCACCACCCTGGCCGTAAGAGGTGTTCGTAAATGGGAATCGCAGATGATCCGCACAGGATTCTTTCCCCTCTCCAGTCTGCAGTCTAACATAGGGTCATCTGCCAGAACGGTTCCTGCTCCTACCATAATTCCTGTGTGCTTATGGCGCTCTCCTTGTACATACCGCCTGGCTGTTTCTCCGGTGATCCACTTGGAAGCTCCTGTATGGGCAGCAATCTTTCCATCCAGTGTCATGGCATATTTCATCGTAACAAAGGGGAGTCCGGTCTGAATATAATGGAAAAAAATCCGATTTATGGCATCACATTCCTCCTGTAAAATCCCTTCTATTACTTCCACTCCCTGCTCTTTCAATATCTGCACACCTTTTCCGGCCACCAGCGGATTGGGAGCTACCCAGCCACAGCCCCTTTGGGCAAGCGTCAGGGCTCTTTGCATATATTCTCTATCTGTCATTTTTCCTCCCACTCTGCTGCTTTAGCAGCATTTTAATCTGAGGGATTTTGTACATCTGCACAAATCCCGGGTTTACCTGCTTCAAAGGGTATGAAAAAAGCGCCCTGAATAAAATTCAGGGCGTAAAAAGCTGATCGGTCAGAAAAAAAGCTCAAACAAATATTTACTGGAAATAATCTGCTAAAGCCTCTTAAACAAAAAGCTCTGGAATAAAGCTATTCCAGAGCAGATTTCCACCTTAACAGACAGAATCAATCCATTCTGTCAGCAACTATCTTCTTCCATCCAGACTATACTGTCGGCTTCGGAGTTTCACCGAATCATGCCTTACGGCTCGTGGGCTGTACCACCGGTAGGGAATCTCACCCTGCCCTGAAGATTTTTATTAAATTTTTAGTAACTATTCAGAACCCCATTCGCAAAATCGCTGCTTGGCAGCTTTCCTTTTGCTCATGTGGTTACTTCGCCATATAAATTTACAATTCTGTTTGAATAGTTACAATTTTTAAATGATATGTCCATTCCTGCAAGCAGGATGTTCCTTTCATTGAACACTTGCATGGTTCTGAATAGTCACAAATTTTACTGTATTATAATCCCTTATCTGGCATTATGCAAGTATATTTTGAAACTTTTTAACACCTTTAACTGGCAGATTTATTGCCCATCCTTTTCTTCAAACAACCACTGTAAAACCTCTTCTCCGCTCATTGACCTCAGCCCCTCTTCATCTGACAATACCGCTTCACTCCATCGGAAGCTGGCTGAGTCTGTCAGATAATTATGGGCGCAGCCTGTTACGGGATACTTTTCAGTCCACTGTGAATAATAGGTACTCATATATTCCTCGGCCAACAGCTCAGCCATACTCGCACCACCATCGGGCAGCTTTGTCCCGGATAAACTTACTCCCGGAGGACTTGCGTGAATCAGTACCACACTGCCGTCATCACAGGCTCCAAGAGCCATCCATACATGCCCTTCCATACTCATCACATCTCCTGCCTGCCAGTCATCTACCTCTGTGGCCTCTGTGAATTTACCAAGTTTTCTTTGAGCAAGACTTTCAGCCATATCTTCGGCTCTTACTACATATCCCTCTTTCCCGTCACGGGTTTCCAGAAGATTGTATACCGCCCAGCCAATATAACCGGAACAATCAAGTCCATCATGGATCTGATAGCGAGTGCTGCGATAATCATAATGCTCATCCTGCTTCCCGGCAAATTCTTTCCAGGCAGGGCTTAAACCCAGCCTGCGGGTTTCTTCCCCCGCACCTGTATCCTCTTCATTCCAACCGCCTCCCCAGACATACATGGTTTGCCCCAGAGGCTCTTTTGCCAGAAGCAGCAAACGGGCTATGGAATGTGAATGGATACTCTCTTTTTCCCTGCTTTTATCCTGAAGTATCATAAGAAAGAAAAGAAGGTCTAAAAAAAGAAGAAGGCATACGCCTAAAAGCATATTTTTTTTCATTCTATCCCCATGGATAGAACAGGCCTTGCCTGTTCTACTGCTCAAATAAGAAAGTGAAAAATTTTAATTTATCACCCTAAGCTCTCTAAAATCAGCTTTATATACTCTATTTCATCAGTCCTGCAATTATTCCAGCTTCATCCGATGTCATAACCTTCTTTTTTGAGCGCTCATCCATTATTCTGCATGGCTGCGAAGAACGCCTCAGCTCTGTACATATTGATTATAGATTGCCACATGATCATAAATACATCCCCATGCACTGGTTGCTCCGGCAGATACACAGATGTAGGACTGACCATTGGGAAAAACGGCATAGCTTACTGCACAATTTTGAGACTGAGCCACATAGCCTGTCTTAGCACAGAGTACCTCTCCTCCGGTATCCTTATCCTCGATTCTGCGTAAAAACCAATTGGAGATATTGATCCCCTCAGGATGCTCTTCAGTGGGCTTTGTGGTATAATTATTGGTAGATAAAACTGTCCTGCACAATTCGTTCTGTAGTGCCGCTTTCATGATCACAGCCATATCATATACTGTACAATAATGGTTCTCATCATAAACTCCCACGCAGTTGGTAAAATGTGCGCTCTCCGACAGGCCGAGGTCTTTCAGCTTCTTATTCATCAGTTCTACAAATGCTTCATGGGAACCGGCTGCATAGGTGGCAAGCCCCACTGCTGCATCACTGCCGGAATGCAGGATGGTTCCATAAAATAAATCTCGTACCGTTACCCTTTCGCCCTCCAAGAATCCTACAGAACTGCAGTCGTTAATGTATCCGTAATCCGTGATTTCTCTCGTCATGGTGAAGGTATTATCCAGTTCCTCTTCAGTAAGCTGTTCTGCTGCCACCAGAACCGTCAATACCTTGGTCATAGAGGCCGGCGAAATCCTTTGTCTTTCTCCCCTTACCGCAGTGATCGTACCTTGGCTTTCATCTACTAAAATCACATGGGAACTGATAATTTTTTCATTGTCTGCCGACATGGTAGCCGAGGTTGTCTCAAAGGTATAGGCTACTGTTTCCTCCTGAGGCTCTGGTACGGCCTGCTGAATCCCTTCCTCTTCACTTCCTGTCGACTGTTCCTCACCACTTTCCTCCTGTATGCTATTCAATGCTTGCCCTTCCGGCTTCCGGTCTGCCATGTTCTGCTGGGCTTCTGTTTGGCTGACCTGTACCTTTTTCCCCAGGGCTGCAACAGAAGTAAGCATAATAATGACAAGCCCCAGAAAACAGACACCCAAGCGCAAATATTTCCTTATCATGCGGCGGCGGCGCATCTGACGCTGCTTCTCCCGCCTCATCCGCTCTATTCTATCTCTGGTACGGGAAGAACGCTCCTCCTCTTTATCTGTATGCTCTATAATAGATTCCATTTCCTATTTTCCTTACTTTTGCAGTGCATCGATCAGTCTGATTCCGGCAGCCAGCTTCTTTAACTCCTCCAATTCACTCCTCATGTAGGCTTCTAGCTGCTCCACCTCACTTTTACTGAAGCCGACATTAGACAGAATCTTACAGTCCGGTATCTTTCCCTCAGCCGTTCTGCTGCCATCTGCAAAAGCTACAAAAGCATATTTTTTCCCCTCTTTAGCACAAATAGGGGATACGGTCATTTTTATTTCTTTTTTCATCTCTTTTACCGGCTTATCTCCTGATCGCATTAATCCTCTTCATTATCAGTATTTTACTTTTGATACTATCATATATTATTCCCGCTGATCCGGCAATGTATTTTATAATAAAAATATTGTAACTACTTTCTAAACCTCTCACCCTATTTAATCAGGTATGACATCAGAGTTTCCACAGTTATAGGTTGAAAAGCCCTTTTAGCGTCTTATCCCTCCCTGAGCTTTTTTCGGGTAAATAGGCCTGCCAGCGGATTTTTAGTCGTTCCTGATTTACTTGCTGCCGAAAGCATATCCCAGGCAATTGCGATAATAATGATGACTCCTTTAATCAGATTATGATAAATGGAATCAATCCCCAAAAGACGCAATCCATTGGTCATCACACCGATTAAAATCGCTCCCAGCAGCGCCCCCTGGAGCGTGCCCTCACCTCCTCTCAACGAGATGCCACCTACAACGATAGCTGCCAGTACATCATTCTCATAGCCCTGTGCCTGGGCAGCAGATGCCTGACGGTTCATACATGAAAGCAGGAAGCCGGAAAGCGCCCCCATAAATCCTGAAATAGTATAGGCAATGATAATCACACGCCTGGCAGGAATGCCGGAAAGCTCCGCTGCCTGACGGTTCCCTCCTACTGCGTAGATCTGTCTTCCATAGACCGTATGTGTCAACAGGATATAGCAACCAACAAAACTGATTAAGAGAATATAAACCGGAATCGGTATTCCAAGAAAGCGGGATTGTCCGATTTGGTTCATCAGTTCACAATTTAATACGTTGATCAACTGATTTCCCGTAATAAACTGCACAATTCCATACAATACTTCGTTTGTTGCCAGTGTCAGTAAAAAGGCTGGAATCGCAAATCTTGACAGGACTATACCATGGAAAAAACCACTGAGCACTCCACAGGCAGTACCACACAAAAGTGCAAGTATAGCTCCTATATCGGTTTGATTAAAATACAGGGCTACCGTTGCTGCCATTGCTCCACAGACCGCAGCATTCCCGGATACCGTGCGGTCGATTCCTCCCAACAGAACCGGAAAGGTGGCACCGCATATCATAATTCCCGTTAAGGAAATGGAATACATGATACTGACAAAATTGCTGTAGGTAAAAAATTTTCCGTTAGTTGCAGCGGTCAGGTAAATACACATTAAGATCAGTACGATGATCCGACTGTTGGAAAATACCTTTTTCCTTATATCTGCTCTGCTTTTCTTCATTCTATACCTCCCCTTCTGTGTCAAGCCCTGACGAAGCCATCAGAATATCTTCCTGGGTAACGATACCGGTGTGAAATTCCTTGGCAATCTTTCCTTCACGCATAACGATGATACGGTGAGCCACCCGCAGAACCTCCGCAATATCAGAGGATACCATAAGAACCGCAACACCATTTTGAGAAAGCGTTTCGATGATCTGATAAATCTCATCCTTGGCTCCTATGTCAATTCCAACGGTGGGCTCATCGATTAAAAGTACCTTCAGATTACGGGTCAGCCACTTCCCCAGCACCACCTTCTGCTGATTTCCCCCGGAAAGATTTCCTGCTAAAACATTCGGGTTCGGAGGCCGCAAATCCACCAATCTGACCGCATGGCGACCAAGTTCTTCCTCCCTGGCCTTACTGACAAAGCCTTTCGAGGAAATCTTGTCATAATTGGTCAGTGCCACATTCCCGGTTACGGAAAGAAGCGGTGAGAGCCCCTGTGTACGCCGATCCTCCGGGATCAGACCAAAGCCTTCGGCGACTGCCTTTTTAATCTGCGGCTGATAAGGCTTACCCTCCAGCTCTATCTTTCCACTGTCATATGGATCTGCCCCATAAATCGCACGGATGAGCTCTGTACGTCCTGATCCGACCAGGCCTGTCAGCACCAAAACCTCTCCCCGTTTTACCTCCAAGCTGACATCCTCATAGGCTCCCAGGCAGCATAAATGCTGTATCGAAAGCACTGTTTCCTCCTCTGACTGCCGAAGCATCCTTGATGCCGTTGCTTCACTGACTGACTTTCCGATCATCATCTTAATAATTTCACTGGGATTAATCTGATTTTTCTCTACCACACCTGCGATCTTGCCATCTCTTAAAATAGTGATGCGATCAGAGAGCTTAAATACCTCCTCAAGACGATGGGAAATATAGATGATACTCACTCCCCGCTCCCTTAGCTGATCGATAATACTAAATAACAGCTTTGATTCATGACTGGATAAGGATGCCGTTGGCTCATCCATAATAATCAGCTTTGCATCTGCGGCAAGAGCTTTTAAAATTTCAACCATCTGCATCTGTGCTACGGACAGAGTTTCCACAATATCATTAACTCCCAGCGAAAATCCATAGTATTCAATCAAATCTGCAATCTTTTTTTTCTCCTTCTTTGCTTGAACAAAGCCGAAACGGGAAAACTCTTTTCCCAGCATAATATTCTGATAAACACAAAGAGTGGGAATCAATGAAAGCTCCTGAAAAATTACAGAAATCCCCAGGGCTGCTGCATCCTCTCTGGAGGCAATATTTACCTCCCTGCCTTCCATAAAAATCTGTCCGCCATCCTTAGGATACACTCCCGTCAGAATCTTGATCAGAGTCGATTTTCCCGCACCATTTTCTCCTAACAGGGTGTGCACCTCGCCCCTTCTAACCTGAAAATTCACACGATCCAGTGCTTGCACATGGGCAAATATTTTTTCAATATTATTCATTTCCAGTAAAATAGCCTTATCCATTCCCATTCACCGCCTTATTTTCACGTTCCGCAGCAGCCGCCCTTCTACTCCGTTTTTGCATAAACTCATTGTAATATGCATCAAAAATCAGCATCAGCACAATAATCACACCAGATACAACCGCTTGAGTCTGTGTAGTAAATCCGTATTTGCGCATACCGTTTCTAAGTACCTGCATAAATAAAACTCCACTTACCGTACCCCACATATCTCCTCTTCCACCAGTAAAAGCCGCACCTCCGATAACCGCTGCCGATATGGCCTGCAACGCAAAAGTTTGACCTGTTGCCACCTCATTAGAATGATATCTTCCAATGGTAAACATCGCAGCAACAAATGCACATACTCCGGAAATAACAAAAGCCAGTATCTTGGTTCTAATAAAGCTGATACCGGAATATTCTGCGCTCTTACGATTAGCCCCGATGGCATAAATATATATGCCATGCTTTGTTCTCTTCAAAAAAATCTGCCCTAAAATTGCCATACCGAAAAAGACCAGTGTTACAAGATAAAGCCCTCCCGGAATTTGTCCTCCTAAAGCAACCATGGTTTTATTATTTATCTGTGCTGCGCTGATCTGCCCATACTCGTTCCGAATTGCCAGAATATAAGTCAGTCCCGTAAAAATAAACTGTGTAGATAAAGTGGCAACAAAATCCGGAATCTGCAATAATCCTACGCAAACACCATTAAGGAGCCCTCCTGCAATTGCTGCCAAAAGTGAAATCAAAAGAATTGCAATCAGGGAAAAGCTGGTGTAATAATACAGGTGTGCAAATACCATACAAACAGTCCCCATTAAATGCCCGCAGGAAAGATCATTGCCGCCTGTAATAATCGTTATCGTAACGCCGATTGACAGAATACCGATAACGGAGCATTCACGCAGGAGAGTAGTGATGTTTGCCGGGGTTAAAAAAGAATCTGTTGTTGTGGAAAAAACAACAATTAAAACGAGCAGGAGAGCAAAGGAAATTATACGCCGTAATGTCTCTTGTCTCATGTTTACCTCCATTTCGTATATGTTCAGAAACGGACTGTCTTTTAAATCGGTCTCGTTCCCAAATAATATTGAAACAGATGGCTGCGTGCAACACGTGCCATCTGTCCTATTCCATGCCTTAATTTTCAGTGGTTACCATCGCATATCTTCCGTGATGGAATCAACATTATCAGAATCTACCGTCATAGGCGGCATCTTAATCACCGGTGTCTCGGTAAAAGTTGATGTATCGATGTTAGACCCGATATACATCATCAGCATACGGGCAGCCGTTGCCCCCTGATCATAACAATTTGTATAAACCGTTCCCGTAATTATTCCATCTTCAATATACTGGAGCGCTTTTGTCTCCCCATTGGCACCCCAAATCATAATATCGGAACGTCCTGCATTTCGAACTGCTTCTCCGGCCCCTTCAGCCATCTGATCATTATGAGCAAAAACAGCATCGATCTGATCCCCATAAGTGGTCAGAAAGTCCTGCATAACAGTGTTTGCCTTTTCCATATTCCACTCAGCCGTCTGTTCAGCTAAAATAGTGATCTCCGGATATTCTGCCATGGCCTGCTGGAAGCCCTGCTCCAGATTCTCACCTCGTGCAGCACCCGGTGTTGCCTGAATAACCACTATATTTCCTTTACCGTTAAGATCCTCTGCCATACGCTGGCCGATTGCATATCCTGCTTCCACATCCGTCATCGCAACCAGACCTGCATGGGGTGTATTCACATCAATGTTGATGCAAACCACCGGAATGCCTGACGCTTCTGCATCCGCAACTGCCTGTGCACTGGCATCGGAATTCCATGCCTGTAAAATGATACCGTCATAATCCTGTGCAATCAAATCCGCAATAATTGCATTCTGTGTATCAGAGCTCTTCTCTCCATCAAATACATTGAATTCAACGTTAGACCAATATTCAAGCTCCTGCTCAATACCTTTTCCCCATGCTGTTCCATTAGCCTCAGAGGCCGCTGTGGGAATCCACGCAATCTTGACCGGATCACTGTAGGGATTTTTTGCTGCTGTTTTGACGGCGATGCCGCCGCCGTTTCCTGCTGCGGCTTCCAGTCCGCTTTCGGCCTGTGAACCACTCGCATTTTCCTGGTTTGCCGCAGCACACGCAGTTAAAGAAAACAGCATTGCCACCGCACATATTGTACTTATTACTCTTTTTAATTTCATGGATAAAACCTCTCTTAATGATAGTTAACGATCTCTGAGAATCCTAATTTCAGCAGACCGTGTATAGGTATTCTACAAATGTGGACAAATTATGTCAAGTATTTCTGTATAATGAATATTTGTAACCTGTTGAAAACACAGGCCTTAGGCATACGATTAAAAATAGCCCTAAACAGCCACACGGCTGCCTAGGGCACTGTCGTTACCAAACAATTACTGTTTTGCTTCTGCAGGAATTTCAAAATCCTCTGCATTGTTATAAGAAATGTTATCAATACTAACTACCATTTTATCAACGGACAGTTCCATTCCCGCTTCAGGTATTAATGCTGACATATTCTCATAAATTTTATTCATTGCACTGGTCATATCATAAGTACATTTAACCATTTCATTTGTCTCGGCATCAACCCAGAATTCAATCTGGGAATTCTCATTCTCAAGACCCTCAAACAGGCTGTTTAACTGCTCCTCATCGAGCACACTGCTTAAGCTGTCCAAAGAACCTGATGCCAGCATACTCTCTTTCATATCCTCACCTTTGGAAATTCCGGTGAGCTTTACCGTTTCTCTGCCGTCAATCTTCTCTTTTCCAACCTCCTTAATATCGGTGATACCATCTACATACACATTGAAAGTTCCTCTTGCATCATACTGTTCCATAGCTGCAGAAATATCTGTCGATTCCTGCACGGTCCATGAGGTTCCATCGAAGATATACATCATTCCTTTATTATCCTCTGTACCTTCTATATATATCTGCATCTCCTGGCTGCCCAGCTCATCCATGTCGATGTTCATCTCCATTCTTGCTTTGAGCGGCTCCATAAAAAAGGTCATTCGCATCTCGGTAACTGACTTCACACTTTCCCCACCCATGCTCATGTCCATATCCATAGTTATTCGGGCGTCCATACTGTCAACATCTTCTTGTTGATATACGCTCATGGCCTCATAACGTTCCTGTGGAGTCATCTCACGCTGCTGGGCCTCTGCCTCTGTAGACTGCTGCTGTACTGCATCAGCATTAGCCCCCTTTTTATCTCCGCAGGCTGTAGCCAAAGCCAGCATAGCAATTAAAGCAGTCGTTACACTCATTCTCTTGAAAAACCTCATCCTTATCTCCTTTCTCATTAGAATTTCTCCCTGTTAGGTCTGTATAATATATCATAGAAAAAGATATTAAGCAATATTTGTGTATTCTTATGCTTTTTTTGCCATGAAAATGACTGCAGCCCTTGTAAATGCAATAATAATCTCCATTCCGCCGCCTTTCAGTTGGCGGGGAAAATAGTAGTGAAAGTGTTTTCCACCTTCAAGTTTTCGTGTTATAATTTACCCAATTATCAAGGAATCCTGGCATCAATATCAGATGCCCCACCCGTCTTGCTTTTGAATGGAAAATCAACTGACCCCAGACCTGTGATGACTGCGGGAAGCATGAACCGATGAAGCAATGGAAAAACTGCAAGTAAACAGAGGGAATTCAGATGGAACAAATACTAATTGTAGAAGACGATATAGCATTGAATAAAGGATTATGCAAAGCCTTAAAGGCAGATAACCGCCAGGTAATTTCATGCCCGGATATGAAATCTGCCCGCAAGCAGCTTTTATGTGGTACAGTATCACTGGTACTTCTGGATATTAATCTTCCAGATGGAAGCGGATTGGATTTTCTTCGTGAAATAAAAAATACAAGTATTCAACTACCTGTTGTTCTGCTGACATCTAACGATACAGACTTGGATATTGTAGAGGGTCTGGAGCAGGGTGCAGATGACTACATTACGAAACCATTCTCTCTGTCTGTTCTGAGGGCAAGGGTGAATACTCAACTTCGAAAAGCACATCCGAATATAACTCATACTTCTATCAAGATTGATCATTTTACATTTGATTTTTCTTCGATGCAATTTCATGTTGGAGATAAATGCGTGGAATTAAGCAAGACCGAACAGAAGCTGCTTCGCCTGTTAGTGGAAAATCGGGGAATTGTCATGCAGCGTTCAGAGCTAGTAGATCGTGTCTGGACAGATGGAGCAGCGTATGTGGATGAAAATGCGCTTTCCGTAACAATCAAACGACTCCGTGACAAACTGAACGCATCGGATTATATTAAAACCATTTATGGTATTGGATATAGCTGGGTGAACCATGATGAATAACTGGGAATGGATTTTGAGTACTGCTGTCATCTTAAGTGCAATAATTTTTGTTCTTCTATACAGATGGTGCGTAAAAAGAACAATGGATACAATCGAAAAAATGCTGGATACTGCAATAAAAGGACATTTTTCAGAGGATTGCTTTGACGAAAGCCGGTTGTCTGCTCTGGAAACGAAATTTGCTCATTATTTTTCTGCCTCAGCAATCTCAGCAAAAAATGTAGAAGAGGAAAAAAATAAACTCAAAAAATTGGTTGCCGATATCTCCCACCAGACGAAAACACCCATTGCAAATTTACTTCTTTACTGCGAGCTTTTACAAGAAGAAGATTTACCCGAATCAGCCCGGAGCAATGTAGAAGCACTATATGGACAAACAGAAAAACTTCATTTTTTAAGAGGCATCATCAGAATGTGTGGTGGCGTAGCTGCCCCCGGCGGCACACCCCATCCTTGTTCTGCTTGACTATCTTTTATCTGGTATGGATGTTAGGG
>SFDP01000064.1 GCA_004558185.1 Lachnospiraceae bacterium
AGGGTCAAAAGCCCCTAACTATGATACCTACGGATTGTTACGTACTTCGTACTCCCACAATCCTGCAAAATATTCGCATATCGTGGTGCTTACGCCCCATTTTTAAGCTCATATTTTGGCGGGTCTCAAGGACATTCACCCACATTTGAGCAAGCTCATGTGGGTTCAGACCTTTTGACCCTGGTATCATAATATAACGTGTCGCAAAATCGATGAATGATGGATCTTGCGACACGTTCATTTGGCTTAATTCATGTAGTTATTTACTGATGATCAATCATAAATGGATTCAGCATCCCACTCGATAATATTACCGGTGGCTGCATCAATTTCAAATTCATATTCCATGGTATTGTAGATGATTTTTCCCTCATAAACCGTTCTGCCATCATCATAGTCTGTATAAATTCGGATATTGCTTTCTGTTGCACCGCTGACCCTGGACAGGGCAGTCTGCTTTGCCGTTTCAATGCTTACTCCAGCACTACCTGCTGAAGCTGCTGCAGAAGTCTGGGCTTGCTGCTTGGGAACATAGTTGCTTTCCATGTCATAATCATAGCTCAAGACAGCCCCGGTAGAGGCATCGATCTCATAGTCATACTCAGTATTTCCTGCATAAAATTCTGCATCATAGATCCATAGTCCGTCATCAAAATCCAGTTTTGCGTAGGAGAACTGGACATTCGCAGAATTTATACCGGCATGATTCATGGCAATTTCCAGAGCTTTGGTTTCTCCTATATAAGAGGAAGAATTTGCAGCCTGAGCCATGGACACATTCCGGTCAGGAAGGCTGGCCTGATTAATCGTTGTAGTAGTAGGGGTGGCCTGGGTAGTAGCGTCTGCTGAGGCAGCTTTTTGATTCTGAGTAACTGAGCCAGTCTGATTGCTTTGAGCGGCAGCCTGCCCATTCTGTACACCTGCAGTAGCCGCAGTCTTCTGAGAAGCAGAGACCTTAGTCTGTGCTGTTGTCTGGGAGCCGGAAACAGTGCCTCCGGCAGCCTGAGAGGCAGAAGCCGCAGCCGGAGCGGTGTAAGGAATTGCTTCTCCGGTATTGGGATCAATGGTTACCAGCTCTCCGGTATTAGGGTCAATAAAAACCTGAATATAATTCCCGGTGGGATTGGTAGCGGTATTGGTGCTGTCAGGGGTCTGCTGACCGGAAGCTCCCTGAGAGGCAGTAATATTGGTGGAACCGACAGTTCTCTGGGAGGATGTACCTTTGGCAGAACCCGCAGCCTGTGCAGTATTGGCAGCAGAGGAGCAGGCAGTTAAGGTAAAGGATAAGCCTAATAGGGCAACTAATAGTTTTGTTCTGTTTTTCATTTTATCATCTCCTTCATATGTACATTGGTTTAACCTGATGATATCAGGATAATGGCTAAAAATTAAAATTAAATTAAAAAACAAAGATTTTTGATCTGATCATGATTTTTTCGTCAGCACAGCCGTTATCATCTTTCTATGGAAGAAGATATGCAGCAGGATAGAGGCTATGGTCAGATAAGCCGTAAACTCATGGACCTCCTCCCAAAAGTGTCTGTTATAGACATAGAGAGAAGGGAAAACATCTTTGGAAATAAACAGACCGATAACGATGGTGCAGGCAGCAGAGACAAAAAGCAGTCCGTTAGTAAGGTATCGCCCAAGAAGAGAAGGGCTCTTTTTCATAAACATAGCCGTAATCTCTGTTTTCATCTTGCGTAAATTATAAGCAAGATGGATGAGGGCCAGAAGGGCGATAAAGAGTCCCAACAGCTCATGCCAGAAATCTTCATCAAAAAAAAGCATAAATAACCATAACAGCGCCATAATAATATCAAAATAGATTTTTGCAGTAAGTTTTTTCATTGTTCTTCTTCCTTTCCTTTTCTAAACCTTCTTCTTAGGTTTATTGCTTTGTAAAAAGGAAAATACATGGCAAAGATTAAAATAAAATTAAAAATGGTAAATTTTAGTATTAAGCAGGAATGGTAACCTCGCTTTATACAGGAGGCGGATTAAAATATAAAAAAAATATTAAATCAATCAACAAAAGAAAATAAGCGAAAATGAAAGAAAACAAGAGGTAATAATAGATAATATGAAATATAAGGGTATATATCTATTTGCGTAGATATAGAGAAAAGAATAATATAATCCATAAAGTTAGCACTCGATAACAATGAGTGCTAACAAACTTACTTAACAGAATTAAATTGTAAACAAGACAGGAGGCAATATCATGAAATTAGTACCCTTAGGTGACAGAGTTGTATTAAAGCAGTTGGTAGCAGAGGAAACTACCAAATCCGGTATCGTTTTACCAGGGCAGAGCAAGGAAAAACCTCAGCAGGCTGAAGTGGTTGCAGTAGGCCCCGGGGGAACGGTTGACGGAAAAGAAGTAAAAATGGAAGTGAAGCCAAAGGATATGGTGATTTATTCCAAATATGCAGGAACTGAAGTAAAGCTTGACGAGGAAGAATTTATCGTAGTCAGGCAGTCTGACATTCTGGCTATTATTGAGGCATAGACCTGGCAGACCGGAGTGTATTCATTTAGGCAATAGGGCAGATATTGTCTGTTCTATGCATGAGATTGTTATGGAATAGAAAAGACAAAATCATATAAGATAGAAATGTATGGATTGCAGGAGGAATGAAAGATGGCAAAAGAAATTAAATATGGAGCAGAGGCTCGTGCAGCATTAGAGGCCGGTGTAAATCAGTTAGCAAATACCGTAAGAGTGACTTTAGGCCCTAAAGGAAGAAATGTGGTTTTGGATAAATCCTTTGGTGCACCTCTGATTACCAACGATGGAGTAACTATTGCAAAGGAAATCGAGCTGGAAGATGCTTTCGAAAATATGGGCGCACAGCTTGTCAAGGAAGTAGCAACCAAAACCAACGATGTAGCTGGTGACGGCACCACCACAGCAACCGTTCTGGCTCAGGCTATGGTACATGAAGGAATCAAGAACCTGGCAGCGGGAGCTAATCCTATCATTTTAAGAAAGGGAATGAAAAAGGCTACTGACTGTGCGGTGGAAGCTATTGCAAAAATGAGTTCTCCCATTAAAGGCAAGGATCATATTGCAAGGGTAGCAGCAATTTCTGCCGGTGATGACGGTGTAGGCCAGTTAGTGGCAGATGCAATGGAGAAGGTTTCCAATGATGGTGTCATCACCATTGAGGAAAGCAAGACTATGCTGACTGAGCTGGATCTGGTAGAAGGTATGCAGTTTGACAGGGGCTATATTTCTGCTTACATGGCAACCGATATGGAAAAAATGGAAGCTGTTTTAGATAATCCCTACATTCTGATTACGGATAAGAAGATTTCCAATATTCAGGAGATTCTTCCTGTATTGGAGCAGATCGTACAAAGCGGTGCAAAGCTTTTGATCATTGCTGAGGATGTGGAGGGTGAAGCATTAACTACTCTGATCGTAAATAAATTAAGAGGTACCTTCAATGTAGTAGCAGTTAAGGCTCCCGGCTATGGTGACAGAAGAAAAGCCATGCTGGAGGATATTGCCATCCTTACCGGAGGTCAGGTTATCTCCGAAGAGCTGGGACTGGATCTGAAGGAAGTGACCATGGATCAATTGGGACGTGCAAAATCCGTTAAGGTACAGAAGGAAGCTACCGTTATCGTAGAAGGTGCAGGAAACAGCGAATCTATCCAGGCAAGAATCGCACAGATCAAAAAGCAGATTGAAGAAACGACCTCTGAGTTTGATAAGGAAAAATTGCAGGAGAGACTGGCTAAGCTGGCTGGCGGTGTGGCAGTTATCCGTGTGGGTGCTGCTACGGAAACAGAAATGAAGGAAGCTAAGCTCCGTCTTGAGGATGCTTTGGCAGCTACCAGAGCAGCAGTAGAGGAAGGAATTATTTCCGGTGGTGGTTCTGCTTATATTCATGCTTCCAAGGAAGTGGCAAAATTGGCAGATACACTGGAAGGAGACGAAAAGACCGGTGCTCAGATCGTATTGAAGGCATTGGAATCTCCTCTGTATCACATTGCAGCCAACGCAGGCCTGGAAGGCAGCGTTATCATCAACAAGGTAAGAGAGTCTCAGGAAGGAACCGGATTTGATGCCTTGAAGGAAGAGTATGTGAATATGGTGGAAGCAGGTATTCTTGATCCTGCAAAAGTAACAAGAAGTGCACTGCAGAATGCTACCAGTGTAGCAGCAACCCTGTTGACAACGGAATCTGTAGTAGCCAATATCAAAGAGGATGCACCTGCAATGCCTGCAGGCGGCATGGGCGGCATGATGTAAATTTTGTCGAAACGATAATTAATAAGGAGCCATCACCTGAGGAAAACTCAAGGTGATGGCTCTTTCCATTGACTTTGGCGAAATTTGACTATATAATTTAGGATAAATTCATTGGATAAGATGATACAGTGGGTAGAAAATCACTATGGAGGATACAATGAAGAGATTAGAAGAATATGTGAGAAGTATTCCGGATTTTCCGGAAGAAGGGATTATATTCAGGGATGTTACCAGTGTTCTGCAGGATGCCGAGGGACTTAAGCTGGCTATCGATACCATGCAGAATCTGATTCAGGATTTAGAGTATGATGTAATTGCAGGCGCCGAATCCAGAGGTTTTATCTTTGGCACTCCCATTGCCTATAATATGGGAAAGCCCTTTGTCCTGATTCGAAAGAAGGGAAAGCTGCCCTGTGAGACGATGGAAAAGGAGTATGAGCTGGAGTATGGTACGGCGACTGTGGAAATTCACAAGGATGCCATTAAGCATGGACAGAAGGTGCTCTTAGTAGATGACTTAATTGCTACGGGAGGAACCACCAAAGCCATGATTGAACTGGTGGAGGCTCTGGGAGGAGAAGTAGTAGGTGTGCTGGTGCTTATGGAGCTGGCAGGTCTGGAAGGAAGAAAGAAAATTGACGGCTATCGTTTGGATGCCGCCATAACCTATGAGGGCAAATAAGTAAGCTTAGCCCGAAGAATAATTGGGTGATGGGATGAACATGACGAAGAATTTGGACAATAGCACAGAGAAAAAAACTGTATTAATCGATGATGGCCGCATTGAAACCCTGGAGGAATTTCTAAGTCCTGATGAGTTATATCAGGATTTAATTTTGCGGGTAAAACGGTACCATCCCTCGGATGATTTTTCCCTCATTGAAAAAGCCTTTCGGATAGCGGAAAAGGCACATGAAAAGCAGACCCGTAAGTCGGGGGAGCCCTATATTATTCACCCTTTATATGTGGCAATTATTCTGGCTGATCTGGAGCTGGATAAGGAAACTATAGTGGCAGGGCTTCTGCATGATGTAGTGGAAGACACCATTATGACCGATGAACAGATTAAAGAAGAATTCGGGGAGGATGTTGCCCTGCTGGTAGATGGGGTGACAAAGCTGCAGAATCTGAAAATGAGCGATTCCGGGGATAAGTCTCAGGATAAGCTGGAGATTCAGGCGGAAAATTTGCGGAAAATGTTCCTTGCCATGGCAAAGGATATTCGTGTCATTCTGATCAAGCTGGCTGACCGCCTTCATAATATGCGTACATTAAAGCATATGCCGGCAGAAAAGCAGCAGCGTATTGCCAGAGAAACACTGGATATTTACTGTCCTATTGCACAGCGGCTTGGAATTTCCAAAATCAAGGTAGAGCTGGATGATCTCTCCTTAAAATACCTTGAACCGGAGGTCTATTACGATCTGGTGGACAAAATTGCAGTCAGAAAGGATGTACGGGAGGCCTATATTCAGAGTATTGTGGATGAGGTTTCGGAGCATATTCAGGCGGCAGGGATCAAGGCGCAGATAGATGGCCGAATCAAGCATTTTTTCAGTATATACAAGAAGATGAAGAATCAGGGTAAGACCATTGACCAGATCTATGATCTTTTTGCTGTGCGTATAATTGTGGATACCATTAGGGACTGCTATGCCTGTCTGGGGGTAATCCACGAGATGTATAAGCCTATTCCGGGGCGGTTCAAGGACTATATTGCCATGCCCAAGGCCAATATGTATCAGTCTCTTCATACTACTTTGATCGGCACCAGCGGCCAGCCCTTTGAAGTGCAGATTCGTACCTTTGAAATGCATAAGGCTGCTGAGTATGGTATTGCAGCCCACTGGAAGTATAAGGAGGCCTCCGATGGTAAGAAGGTAGAACTGCAGGAGGAAGAAAAGCTGGTTTGGCTCAGGCAGATTCTGGAATGGCAGCGGGATATGTCGGATAACAGAGAGTTCATGAAGCTGCTGAAAAGTGATCTGGACCTTTTTTCTGACAGTGTATATTGTTTTACTCCCACAGGAGATGTAAAAAACCTTCCTGCAGGAAGTACGCCCGTGGATTTTGCTTATTCGATTCATTCAGCGGTAGGAAACAAAATGATTGGAGCCAGGGTGAATGGGAAGCTGGTGACCATTGATTATCAGATTAACAATGGTGACCGAATTGAGATCATTACCTCTCAAAATTCCAAGGGACCCAGCAGGGACTGGCTGAATATCGTAAAAAGTACCCAGGCTAAGAACAAGATCAATCAATGGTTCAAGGCAGAGTTTAAGGAAGAAAACATCGTCAAGGGTAAGGAGCTTCTGGCCAATTACTGCAGGTCAAAGGGAATTGTACTTTCCAACATTATGCGTCCTGAATATATGGAAGGCATAATGAAAAAGTATGGTTTCAGGAATTGGGATGCGGTTCTGGCGGCTGTGGGTCATGGAGGCCTCAAGGAGGGCCAGATTATCAATAAGATGGTGGAATTGTATGAGAGGGAGCACAGACAGACGCTTTCGAATTCTGAAGTGCTGGCTTCCATTGCAGAAAACAGCCAGAACAGGATCAACCACCAGAAATCCAAAAGCGGAATTATCGTCAAGGGTATTGATGACGTAGCCGTGCGGTTTTCCAAATGCTGCTCTCCTGTACCGGGAGATGAGATAGTAGGCTTTGTGACCAGAGGCAGAGGAGTTTCCATTCACCGGACAGACTGTGTGAATATGCTTAATCTGTCGGCCATGGACAGAGAAAGGCTGATTGATGCAGAGTGGCAGCAGTCGGATAAGGGCAATGAGGAAGAAAAGTATGTTGCAGACATTAATATTTATGCGGCCAACCGTCATGGACTTTTGGCAGATATTTCCAAGGCGCTGACGGAAAAAAATATTAATATTTTGTCCATGAATACCAGAATCAATAAGCAGGGTGTGGTTACTCTTTCTACCGCCTTTGAAATTTCAGGCAGAGAGGAGCTGAACCATATTATGGAAAAAATTCGAAATGTGGAGAGTGTAATTGATATTGAAAGGACTACAGGCTGATCACCCATCAGCCTGTTCGTTTGAAAGGAGAGCGTGGGAAGGCTATGTTAAAAATAGGAAGAATCGTTATGGGCAGTGTGCAGACTAACTGCTATTTTGTGTATGAGGAAGGAAAAAAGAAAATCCTGGTCTTTGACCCGGCAGACGGTGGGGCTCATCTTTACCAGACCTTTAAGGAAAAGGGATTTGAGGTGGCGGCCATTCTGCTGACCCATGCCCATTTTGACCATATTTCGGGCTGCAATGAACTGCGTAAGCTGGCAGGGGTAAAGGTTTATGCCTGGGAAAAGGAGCAGCCTTTGTGTGATGATCCGGCACTTAATGTATCAGAAATGACGGGAAGACCGGTTACTGTAACGGTCGACGAATATTTGAAAGAGGGTGCCGTACTGCAGATAGAGGGAATGGAGGTTAAGCTGATCGGGACACCGGGGCATACTCAGGGAAGCTGCTGCTTCTATTTTGAAAAAGAGGGCATTCTGATCAGCGGAGATACTCTCTTTGAGGGCTCTGTGGGAAGAACTGATTTTCCTACGGGCAGTGGAGCCGTTCTCAGTCGTTCCCTGAAGGAAAAGCTGATGTGCCTGCCTGAGGAGGTGAAGGTTTATCCTGGACATGGGGGCTTTACCACTATCGGAGAAGAAAAAAGGTACAATCCTTTTTGTGCATAGAAAGAGGTCAGTGTGATTGTTGTAAGATTAAATCAGGCTCGGTTTGAATACGATATCCATTCTCTGGTAAAAGCCTTTTATCCAACACAGGAGGTAAAGGTTTTTCTCCAGGAAGAAAAGGAGCTGGAGTCCTCGCCGGATATGCCTGAACTGAGGATAGAATTTGGGGAGCGGCAGATTTGCTGCAGCCTGCTGGCGCCCCTGGAAACACAAGGAACAGGGGGAGAACAGACGGCCTTTGTTCGTAAGGAAGCAAGGCAGGAAGTGGCGGAACTTGTGCCCGGTGAAGAGAAAAGCAAAATAAAAAGCAGGCTGAAGCAGCTTCTTTACAGGCTGCTTTCTTCCTACACAGGGAAAAAGCTTCCCTGGGGAAATCTCACCGGCATCCGGCCCGTAAAGATTGCCTATGGACTGCTGGAGGAAGGCTGGAGCCATCAAGAGATCATTGCGCATATGCAAAGCTACTATGATGCCAGTGAAGAAAAAGCGAAATTGGGAGTAGATATTGCAGAAAGGGAAAGAAGGATTCTAGCGGGGCTTCATGCCGAGAAAGGATACAGCCTTTATGTAGGGATACCCTTTTGTCCCACTACCTGTCTGTACTGCTCCTTTACCTCTTATCCGATAGGACAATGGAAGAAAAAAGTGGAGGCGTATCTGACAGCACTGGAAAAGGAAATGGATTATCTTGCCGAAGCCTTCCGGGGAAAAGTTCTGGATACGGTATACATCGGCGGAGGCACACCGACTACCCTGGAGCCCGGGGAACTGACCCGGCTGTTTACTGCCCTGCAGGAGAGGTTTGACTTTTCCTCGGTAAAGGAATTTACCGTAGAGGCCGGAAGGGCAGACAGTATTACGAAAGAGAAGCTGCAGGTAATGAAAGCATTTGGGGCAGACAGAATCTCTGTAAATCCCCAGACCATGAAGGAGGATACCCTGAAGCTCATTGGCCGTCAGCATACGGTGGAGCAGGCTAAAGAGGCTTTTCTGCTGGCACGAGAGGTAGGCTTTACCAACATAAACATGGATCTGATCCTGGGACTTCCTGAGGAAACCAGGGAAGATGTCATTCATACCATGGAGGAGGTGAGGAAGCTCAGGCCGGACAGTCTGACGGTACATTCTTTAGCCATCAAGCGGGCAGCAGGCTTAAATCAGTGGACCAGGGAGCATGGAATGGAAACTCTGCAAAATACAGAGGAAACTATGGAAATTGCTGCAGCAGGAGCTAAAGCACTGGGGATGAAGCCCTATTATCTGTATCGCCAGAAAAATATGACCGGAAATCTGGAAAATGTGGGATATGCCACAGAAGGAAATTATGGGATATATAACATTCTGATGATGGAGGAGAAGCAGACGATTGCGGCCATAGGGGCAGGAACCGTTTCCAAACGGGTTTATCCCGATGGACAGATTGAACGCTGTGACAACGTGAAGGACGTCGTAGGCTATATGGAGAGAATCGATGAGCTGATTGAACGAAAGCGGAGACTTTTTGAGGATTAAAAAGTGCTTAAAGGACAAACTTATTCTATCGAATAGGGATGTCCTTTTTTGTTATATTATTGATAATATCATTGGAAAATTCTTCACTGGGAAGGCTTTCATCATTGCTTGCCCATAGTGGGTTAACATACTACCTGATTTATAGAGATGATGTTAGGGTCAAAAGCCCCTAACTATGATACCTACGGATTGTTACATACTTCGTACTCCCACAATCCTGCAAAACATTCGCATATCGTGGTGCTTACGCCCCACTTTTAAGCTCATATTTTGGCGGGTCTCAAGGACATTCACCCACATTTGAGCAAGCTCATGTGGGTTCAGA
>SFDP01000065.1 GCA_004558185.1 Lachnospiraceae bacterium
GAGAGTGAACAGATTATTATTGAAGATAATGTGTTAAGTTTTCAAAGTGCAAATTTAAAAATGTTACTACAAATCGCCCGATTTGTCGGGCAACTCATATAAAGGAATAGATTAAAACGAATCTGCCAGCAGAGCAGAGAGAGGAGCGTTATCAGTTAAGCCATGACAAATCAGGAGTTAAAAATACAGCAAAAGGTACCGGCAAAAAAAATCACCCTTCCGATTGCCATAGATGCCATGACTATACCGGCCGTATTGCTTTCCGCTACGGCACCGGCGCTGGTGGGAATTTTACTGTCCATAGAGAGGGTAGGGCACATTTCTCCCCTGCTGACCATATGTTTATTGCTTATTCCTACACTGATGAATGCAGCAGTAAATATATTGAATGATTATTTTGATTATATCAGCGGAAATGATACCAACGAAAATATAGCCTATGAAAGTGATGCACCCTTTGCCTACCATCAGGTGGAGAATCCTAAGCCAGCCTTCTGGATTGGTATAGGCCTTTTTCTTCTGGCAGGCATGATGGGAATTTATGTCATTGCAGAGGCGGGAATCCTGCCTGCTGTTATAGGAGCCGCTGGCGCAATTATAGCCCTGACCTATTCCGGCAGTAAATTTGCCACTTCCTATCTGCCTATAGGGGAACCGCTTGCCGGATTTACCATGGGAGGCCTGATTCCCCTGGGGGTATATACCGCTTTGACAGGCGAAATGGATTGGTTGGTTTTGTACAAAACAATACCGATGATGCTGATCGTGACTCAGTTCATGCTTCTTAATAATACCTGTGATATGGATCGGGATAGTTTTGCGGGGAGGAAAACGCTGCCTATTCTCATTGGCCGACAAAAGGCTCAGAAAGTGGCTAATGCTCTAAGTGTGATTTGGGTTCTTCAGCTTCTTCATGTAGTGCTTGTCTGGTATACCTATGGAATAATCATCATTGTGGGAATGCTGGCCATTATATGGAAAAATTATAGGTTGACATTTAAAATAAAACGTTCCAGTGAGACGAAGATTCCGGCAACAATGGCACTGGTTCCTGTTACCATGGGAATAGCCGTGGCATATCCGCTTGCCATAGCCGTGCAATTGCTGTTTCACTGACCAAAATGAGACTGATTTCGTATATGAAAGGATGAGTAAAAAAATGTTAGAAAAATTAGCCTATATGCCATTGTGGTTTTTTAGAAGCAGAATTCTGAATAAGAAACAACCGTTACAGACGGTGCTGTTTATTACGGACTACTGCAATTTAAGATGTAAGCATTGTACACCGGCAGGCCATGGCTGCTCAACAATAAAAACCTATGAGGAAATAAAGAGGGAATTGATCTATTCCTATAAACAGGGATCGCGTTTTGTCGATTTTGAAGGGGGAGAGCCAACACTTTGGCATGACGGTAATAAAAGCCTGAATGATCTTTATCGACTGGCCAAAAAAATAGGTTTCTTTTCCTGTACATTAACTACAAATGGACAGAAATCAATACAGGGAACTCTGGCAGATTCGGTTTGGGTCAGTGTAGACGGATATGGAAAATATCATGACAGGATTCGGGGTAAAGGCTCCTTTGCTAAATTAGACAAGCATATTCGTGAGAGTAATCATCCCAATTTAAGCATTGCAATGGCGGTTAATCGAATCAATCGGGCATCGATTTCTCAAATCGTAAAGTATGCAAAAAAGAATCCGGCTATTCAGTCAGTAGCCTTCAATTTACATACCCCTTTTCCGGAAACGGAGGAATTGACCATGAGCTGGAAGGAACGTTGTGAGGTGATTGATGAAATCATTCGCTATAAAAAAGCCGGGTATCCGATTATGAATACCTTTTCAGGCTTAAGGGTGATGAAGCGGCGTGGATTCAAGAAAGACTGTTGGGTAGCCAATTATATTTTAATCGATGGAACCAGACTGCCGCAATGTCCCGGAAAACTGCTGAATGTATGTGATGATTGTGGATTTTGTATGTCCGGCGAAATGTATTCCGTATTAAGACTGAAACCGGATACGATTTTTGCAGGCTTGTCACTGCGGTTGGGGTAGAGCGTTACTTATGATAAATTGGTGAGGTAAAATGAACATTTCAGATAAGGGATTAGCGTTGATCAAAAAATACGAGGGCTGCCATTTGACAGCATATTTATGCCCGGCAGGATATTACACTATTGGCTATGGCCATACGGCGGGAGTAGAAGAGGGAATGACCATTACGCAGGAAGAGGCCGATGCCTACTTACTGGAAGACTGCTCAAGGTCTGAACGGGAGGTAGAGAGATACAATAATGAATACGGCTGGAATCAGAATGAGTTTGATGCTCTGGTATCCTTTGCATATAATATTGGCAGTATTCATCAGCTTACTGCTGGCGGTACCCGGTCCCGTGAAGAAATTGCACAGAAAATGCTGGAGTATGCCAGCGGAGGAGGAAAAACACTTCCGGGACTGGTGAAACGAAGAAAGGAAGAGCAGACTCTGTTCCTGGGGCTTCTGCAACCGGAGGGAGAGCAGCAGACGGAACAAAGCGCCAGAGGTGTTTTAAGAGAGGGCAGTGAAGGGGAAGAAGTAAAGGGGCTTCAAACACTCCTTGTCGCAAAAGGGTATCCGGTTGGAGAGATAGATGGAAATTTCGGCACTGATACGAAAGCAGCAGTGGTGAGCTTCCAGGAAGCCTCCGGCTTGATGGCTGACGGTATTGTAGGAAAAAACACATGGGCCCAATTGGATATTATTTAGTTATACTTCGTTCTGCTCGGATTCATCCTTGTCCTGCTGCTCCAGACTTAGGGATTTCCATTGATTGTGCTCGGAGGATATGATTTGCTCTACATTATGGACAAAGATATTCTCAATGCTTTCCGGTTTGCTGTTGTAGGGAGCAGAACGGGTCTCAAACAGTACCTTCTGGTAACGGAGCAAATCGCAGGCAGTACGGTAGCCTATCCAGTTTTCCGGCCATTTATACAGCTTGCTTAAGGATTTTATAATAGCAATCGCAGCACCAAACACCCCCACGATAAAGCCAATTATTTTAAGATTGTCGGCATAAGAGGAAAGAAGGGGGATCAGGGCAGCTAGAATAATTTCAATGGTTTGGCTGATGGTATACTTTCGCTGGCAGGAGCGGGCTTTTTTTTCATACCATTCAATCTGCTGCTCCACCCTGGTTTTCATATACTCATCGATATTCATATTCTTATTCATCTAAATCATACCTCCATTGGTAAACGCTCTAGTATAACGGTTTCAAAATAACCTGACTCTATAACTTGACTATTTTTCCGATTGCACAGCTTCAAAATCCTCAGCGTAGCCCGCTACGCCTACGTTTTTGAAACTGCACACTCAGAAGAATATTCTGCGTCAAACTATCCAAAACTTAATTTTCGCTGTACTAGTCTGTTCATTCAGCGAAGCTGTCGCAGAAATTTCCATTTAATTCCATTTTGTAAATAAATTGACACTTTGTCAATCATTTTTGTTCAAATATCGAAGAAATACCATTTGAAATTTAAGCTATGGGAAGAATTTTTGCTGAAAAGCAGAGCAATATATGGTAAGATTAAAGCCATGCAGATTTTGCAAATATCAGTTAAGTGCATCGGATGTGAATAGGGCAGTGCACGAAGAATGGAGACGGGAATGAAAAACGAAGAACAGTTTATAGTAGGCGGTTTTTTGTTTGGTAGTAGTGAGGATGTTAAGCTGGCAAAGGCGGAGGAAAACAGTATCCAATTTCTGAAGCAGAAAATAGACTATGAAGATACGAGCACAACTCTCCGTATTTATGAAAAAGCCCTGAAGGAAAATATTTTTAAAACACCACTGGGGTTTGACTTCCTGCGAAGTACCCAGGAGGAGCTGGTGAAAAGAGGAGTTCCCCGGGAAAAGATCAAGCCTATCCCGTTGCATTCGTCTTTTTCAGGGGTGGAGGAGGCTGGTATTTCCGGCAAAAATCGCAGGAGGATTAAGCCGGATAAAATCAGGGAATATCTCCGCCATTCCATCTGGCTGAATGTGGTGTTGATTCTTTTGGCAGTGGGGATGTTTATCATCTCTCTGTTAGGAGAAACGCCGAATATGGTAAACTATCGCTTTAGAATTCAGAATGAATATGCTTCCTGGGAGCAGGAGCTGATGGAAAGAGAGAACCAGCTTAAGGAGAGAGAAAGAGAATTGAACTTAGAATAGAGGGAACTGTATTGAATAGTTACGGGCAGAGTTCACAGATTAAACATATTTTTCGGATATAATCGAATCAGGATAGTGAAAATGTTTTGGAATGCGAGGAAGATATGGAAAGATTAAAGATATTAGTGGTGGATGATGAGGCCAGAATGAGAAAGCTGGTAAAGGACTTTTTAGTTAAGGCAGGTTATGTGGTATTAGAAGCACAGGACGGCAACGAAGCTATGGAAGTCTTTTATGCCAATAAGGACATTTCGCTGTTGATTTTGGATGTAATGATGCCTCATATGGATGGCTGGGAGGTCTGTCGGGAAGTAAGAAGCTCTTCCCAGATTCCGATCATTATGCTGACGGCCAGAAGCGATGAGCGAGATGAGCTGCAGGGTTTTGAGCTGGGTGTAGATGAATATATTTCCAAGCCCTTCAGTCCTAAAATATTAGTAGCCAGAGTGGAGGCTATTTTAAGACGCAGCCTGGGACAGAATGAGGAAGCCAAGCTGGAGGAGGGCGGTATTGTATTGGACAAGGCTGCTCATGTGGTGACGATCAATGGTGAGCCTGTGGAGTTGAGCTACAAGGAGTTTGAACTGTTGGCTTATTTTATGGAAAATAGGGGCATTGCCCTTTCCCGGGAGAAGATACTTAACAGTGTATGGAATTATGATTATTTCGGAGATGCCCGTACGATCGATACCCATGTGAAGAAGCTGCGCAGCAAAATGGGAGAAAAGGGAGAAATGATCAAAACCATTTGGGGCATGGGGTACAAATTTGAATGTTAGAAATAGGCGAGTAAGCAAATAATTTAAGGGCATCATAAGGGTGCCCTGTTTCATTTTTCACTACCTCTAATCGACATTTTGTGTTATAATGAACTAGAAAGGAAGTGAGCAGTATGGATAGTATTTTATCAATTAGAGCCAATATTTCAGAAGAAGAAAAAATGAAGATGTTGCGTAATATGACAGGTAAGAAACTGGATGGTACAGTGGACTATTCATCTGTAAATGAAACTGCTCTAATGGATTGTGCCAAGAGAGAGAGAGCAAAGCAGGAAATGCTGATTTATATGATGCAGTGCTTGAGAGAAGATTATGGAGTGCAGGATCCTGATGAGCTTCTGCTGAAGTGGGAAGATTTCAAGGGAAAACATAATATTGTGATAAAGGAGCACGTATCCTATGAATGATATGTTTTATAAAATTGAATATTGCCTGAAATATAAAGATGATATAGTGTTTAAATTCAATATAAAGAACAAGAGTCTGACCATGGTGAATGAGAAGCTTCTGCCCTTATCCCTACATAACAAAAAGCAGGACTATTCTCTGGTACAGAAGTTTATTGCTGACAGGATTCTCATGCTTAATCGGGAGTTTTGTAAGGAAATCCTGACTGCCAGCGGTATAGAGGATCAGAATGACATGAATATCTGTATCGTATGTAAGGGACTTAGCTTTCGGGACAATTACTGGATAAGCAGAACTAACAGCAAGGAAAAATGGGCGGATGTTAATCTTTATCAGAATGAATTTTCTGTGAATATATCCAAGGTAGCACTGACAGGAAATATGAAAGATGCCACGATCGACGGAACCTTGGGGGATAAGATTTTTACCGGCGAATTGACCAATAAGGGAACCAGAGCAAAATGTTATTTCAGGCATAATAATAAGCTTTATTTGTTTAAGCATGAAACGAAAGAGGAAATTATGTCTGAGATGGTTACCTCCTTTATTGCGGATGCGTTGAATGTGCCCTGCTCAACCTATAAAAATGTGAATCTGTATGATAAAGAATGCTCAGCCTGTGAGATATTCACCTCGGAGGACAGGGAACTGATTCCCTGCAGAGATGTTTTGTCCCATTACAATACGATCACCATGAATTATCAGGGACCCTGTTATCAAGCCTTTATGGCTATAGACGGTCCTAATTTTATCAAAATGCAGATATTAGATTATGTAACTCTGAATATAGATCGCAACCGGGATAATTTTGGTCTTTTAAGCTGTAATGGCTCCTTGGTCAGCTTGTATCCGCTGTTTGATCATGATTCCTGCTTTAAGGGGGTAAGCACTAATGGAGTTTATTTTCCTACAGGGGTAACCTTCGCCAAAACCCTTGAGTTATTGAAAACAACCTACGGGGATTCTTACAAAAAGCTGTCTAAGGATATTGTCAGATTTAAAAATATTGTGACCTCGGAGGAGTTCAAAGAATTATTTTTAAAATATAAATCCTCCATCGTTTATTATGGAATGATTGGAAGAGTGAATAATCTGTAGTGGCCTGCAGGGATTTACATGGCTCTGAATAGTTACTCAATTTTTTATTTAAGCGATATCGCATGAGGAGAATGATGGAAGAAACGGTTCGTTTGTTTGAGCAAAACGGGTATGCGGTGGAGTTCACCGGAAGAGTGCTTGTCTGTGAAACGATAGAAGAGGAAAGGTTTAGGGTGATTTTGGATGAGACCCTCTTTTTCCCGGAGGCAGGAGGCCAAAGTGCTGACCGGGGCTGGCTGGAGAAGGTAAGGGTACTGAACGTACAGATTGATCAGGGGATAATTTATCACTATACGGATGGAGCCCTTCCGGAAGGGGAGACGGTTCATGGGAAAATTGACTGGGAACATCGCTTTTCCAATATGCAGCAGCATTCCGGGGAGCATATTTTTTCCGGAACAGTACACCGACTGTTTGGACTGAACAATGTAGGCTTTCATTTGAGTGACCAGACGGTAACTATGGATTTTGACGGTCCTTTGAACCTTCAGCAGTTGGAACTCGTAGAAGAGGAAGTGAACCAGGCCATTGTCCGCAATGTGGAAATTCAGGTAAGCTATCCTGGCCGGGAGGAGCTTGAAGCTCTGGAGTACCGAAGCAAAATTGAGATTAAAGGGCAGGTAAGAATAGTCACCATTCATGGTTATGATGTTTGTGCCTGTTGTGCGCCTCATGTAAAGCGAACCGGAGAAATCGGTCTGTTAAAAATAATGGGGGTACAGAATCACAAAGGCGGTATCCGGGTCAATATTTTGTGTGGGTTCAGAGCTCTGGAGGCATTTCGGCAAAAGAATAAGGTAATAGCCTCTCTGACCAAGCTGTTAAGTACCAATCAGGAAGCGCTGCCTGAATTGCTTAAGCAGCAGAAGGAGTTAATTTATCAGCTTAAGGGGGAATTATCAGAGGTTAAGCAGAAGCTGATACGGCATCGAATTGCCGAATTACCCCAGGAGCAAAACCATGTGCTTCTATTTGAACGTGATCTGGAAACGGCAGTGGTTCGAAATGTGGTAAATGAACTGACGGAAAGACATAGGGGCATCTGTGGTATTTTCGTGGAAAAACAGGAGGGAGGATATCAGTTTATCCTTGGCAGCAAAACCATAAACTGTAAAGAAGCCGTTCTTCTGCTGAATAAAACCTTGAAAGCAAAGGGAGGCGGAAGTGAAATAATGGTTCAGGGTTCTGTTGAAGCCTCTAAAGAAGAAATTGAAGAGGTGCTTCTTGCCCATGTTCATGCTTGTGATAATTTGGAAGGCTGATGTGAAAAAACAGGGAAAAGTTTTTCTGACTGTCCGTTTTAACGGACAGTCATTTTTGTATACTCAGAGCAAGACCTGTGAAACAGGCAGAAAGGAAGCAATGAGACACTGATGAAAAACTATAGAAGAAAAATTATCCCTTTTTTAGAAGCATTTCTCTCTCCTTTATCCGGCCTGATTTTTCAATTGCTCCTCTATTTTCTTATGGGAATTGAAATCAGCGAGGTTTCTGCAGCCTTTATCATCACATTATGGGTGGTTATTTCTGCAGCCACAGCCATGGTTTTTGAGAGAATGGAAACAATCGACTGAAGTTCCCCCCTGTCAGATGAGAAAGGGGAAGCAGGGAATGTCGGCTATTCTATTCGATTTCAATTAATTCATACTCCCTTGTTCCGAACCCCAGGGCTGTGGCAGCATCGATAGTATGGACACCGTTTTGACTTTCGATTCGTTCAAGAAGATGTGCCTGGCCCGGATCCTCTGTGGCAGCATAGACCAGATCCAGACAGGCCTGATCGATGGCTATGGGGTCAAGAGAAACCAGTATTCCAATGTCTCTCATACATGGATCCTCTGCAACAGCGCAGCAGTCGCAATCCACGGACATATTTTTCATGACATTTACATAGACGATTTTTCCCTGGAAGTAATCCACAACAGAGGCAGCGGCGTCAGCCATGCTTTCCAGAAATGAATCGTGATCGGAGGTCCAGATTTCTTCAATATTTCCTACCCCATGGATATAGGCCTTTCCATAAGAGGAGGCGATGCCGATAGAAAGCTGCTTTAGTGCACCACCATATCCGCCCATGGGATGACCCTTAAAATGAGTTAAGAGAAGAAGAGAATCATAGCCCGCCAGTCCTTTCCCCACAAAGTTTTGTTTGATCTTCTTACCATGAGGAATGTCCAGTACCATATCCGGTCCTGTGGCATCCAGGATTTCTACAGGGAAACTTGTACTCCATCCATGCTCCTTCAAAGTCTGCATATGCTTTTCGGTAGTGTTGCGAGTGCCCTCATATGCGGTATTGCATTCAATAACCGTACCGCCCACGTGATCCACAAGAGGTTTCCAGAACTCGGGGCGAAGAAAGTTCTGATTGCCGGTTTCTCCTGAGTGCACCTTGATTCCCACCTTGCCGGAGAGGGGAGATTCGAGAATCTGATAAAGCGCCAAAACCTTTTCAGGGGTTATCGTTCTTGAAAAATATACCTTTGCCTTCATAAATCCTACTCCTTTGTCTATTTGACTGTTGTTAATAAAAAGATTATGATGTTAGGGTCAAAAGCCCCTAACTATGATACCTACGGATTGTTACGTACTTCGTACTCCCACAATCCTGCAAAATATTCGCATATCGTGGTG